>JBDSZO010000286.1:0-2574 GCA_039925105.1 Terrimesophilobacter sp.
CCACTGGCCCGGCCCGCCCAGCGCACCCTCGGTTGCCGCTGCACTGGCCAACAGGGCATCTGCGCTGAGTGCGACGCGCTTCGGTGTGCCGCTCGAACCGCTGGTTTGGACAATGAGCGCCACCCGAATTTCGACGTGGTCGGGAACCCCGGCACTCGCCGACCCCGTCGGCAGGGGCATGATTGCTGGACCATCGGCACTGAGCGCTGCACGCAGTGCCGCCAGGACGGTCTTCGCGTCGTCAGCAATCACCCGCAGTTCGCGGGGCATCAGGACCTCTGCATCAGTACTGCCAGGGGTATGGCGACCAATCCGGGTCGCGCTTCTCCAGGAACGCATCGCGCCCTTCGGCTGCCTCGTCGCCGCCGTAGGCAAGACGAGTTGCTTCCCCGGCGAAAAGTTGCTGCCCGACCAGACCGTCATCGACAGCGTTGAACGCAAACTTGAGCATGCGGATGGAGGTCGGCGATTTGGTCAGGATCTCCTGCGCCCAGGCGTAGGCGGTCTTCTCAAGTTCGGCGTGCGGCACTGCTGCGTTGATCGCGCCCGCCTCCAGAGCGCGTTGCGCTGAATACTCCTGAGCGAGAAAGAACACTTCCCTGGCAAACTTCTGGCCCACCTGGCGGGCGAAGTACGCGCTGCCGTAGCCGGCATCGAAGGAGCCGACGTCGGCATCCGTCTGCTTGAATCTGGCATGTTCCGCGCTCGCGATGGTGAGGTCGCAAACGACGTGCAGCGAATGACCGCCGCCGGCAGCCCAACCGGGGACCACCGCGATGACCACTTTCGGCATGAACCGGATGAGTCGCTGCACTTCGAGGATGTGGAGGCGGCCGACGCTCACTGTGGATGGGGTTTCAGCCGGAGAAGAGCTGGTCTCGACAGGCTCGACCAGCGCGCTGGAGCCATGAAGCGAGGGCGATTTCTCGCCCTCGCTGGCGACGCCAGCGCCGACCGCCGTCCCGGCCGACGGTTCGGAGGCTCTACCCTCATACTTGTACCCGTCCTTGCCACGTACCCGCTGGTCGCCACCACTGCAGAATGCCCAGCCGCCATCCTTTTCGCTCGGACCGTTTCCGGTGAGCAGCACGACGCCGATCCGCGTGTTCTGGCGGGCGTCATCCAGTGCCCGGTACAACTCGTCGACCGTGTGGGGGCGAAACGCGTTGCGCACTTCTGGTCGGTCAAACGCGACCCGGGCGACCCGACCGTCGACCGAATGGTGGTAGGTGATGTCCGTGAGCCCATCGAACCCAGATACTGGGCGCCAAACGGACGCATCAAACAGTTCGGAAACTTTGTGGGACTCAGAAGCGTCGGGCATGTGCCAAGCCTAATTGGCGATGGCCATTGGTCGACATGAGCGGCCTCGTGTTCAGAAGGATCCGAAGAATCCCAGAATGTTGACCTGCACGAACGGGTTGGCGGCGATCGCGAGGATGATGGCGGCTATTCCCATCCCGGTTCCGCGGCGCCGGACAATGGCGAGCACACCGATTGCCAGCGGGAGGGCAGTCAGTGCGACCAAGATTTGGCCGAGAACTGTCGCCGGGGTGAACTGTCCGGCTACGGCCATCGATATGGCGACGATCTCCCCGATGACCAACAGGATGGCGATACTGAATGCGATGAGCCCGAATCGCCACGGCTGGCGTCGCGCACGCGGGGCACGCGGCTCCGGGTGGTCCTACCACGGCATCAGCTCTGCCGGGAGTTCGCCGTCGCTCATGCTGTAGTCGGCGAGGTCGCCCCGGTGCAGGAGGTTCATTGCGGGTGGCATGGGGTCGGTCACGGTTCTCCGCTTTCGGCTGCGGGGTGGTGCGGGTGGTCGACCCCAGAATAGTTCACCGTTCGCTCGGTGGCACGTCAGACTGGGTGGGTGATTCCCTCGATTGAAGAACTGCTCTCCACCGCAAGAGTGGTGACACTTTCGTTGCGGCATCGTTTTCGAGGCGTCGACCACCGCGAAGCGGTCTTGTTGGAAGGGACGGAGGGCTGGAGCGAGTTTTCGCCGTTCGTCGAATATCCGGATGCCGAAGCTGCAGTGTGGCTGCGTGCCGCAATCGAGTTCGGTTGGGCGGCGTTGCCCGTGCTGCATCGCGCCGCGATCCCGGTAAACGCGACCCTCCCCGCGGTTGTCGCTGACAGGGTGCCCACGGTTCTCGCGGCGTTTCCGGGTTGCCGAACGGTGAAAGTGAAGGTGGCTGAGGCGGGCCAGACGCTGGCGGATGACATCGCCCGGGTCGCCGCGGCGCGGGAGTTCATCGGACAGGCCGGGCGCGTGCGCGTCGACGCAAATGGCGGGTGGACCGTTGACGAAGCCGAACATGCCATCACCGCTCTTGCCGATTTCGACCTGGAATACGTGGAGCAACCGTGTGCGAGCGTCACTGAACTTGTCGCGCTCCGTGGTCGGGTTGCCAGCCTGGGCATCCTGATCGCTGCAGACGAGAGTGTGCGAAAGGCCGATGACCCGCTTGCGGTCGCGCGCGCAGGAGCTGCCGACATCCTGGTGATCAAGGCACAGCCGCTCGGCGGCATTTCGGCGGCGCTGCGCATTGTGGCCGAGGCGGG
>JBDSZO010000287.1:0-2927 GCA_039925105.1 Terrimesophilobacter sp.
AGGATCACATCCACCGGCAGAAATGTGCCGTCCGCCCAGCGCACGCCGTGCGGCTCAATCGACGCAAACATCGGCTTTGCGTTCAGGACACCACGCTCGATCGCCGCCTGCACGCGACGGGTGCGCGGAATACCGGTGCCGCTCACAACGCTCGGCAATGCCCGCCCGGTGCGGGCCGCCTCATCCTGCATCGCCACCGCCGACGACCGCGCCTCAAGGTTCAATTCGCTCTCGTCGAGGAACTCGATCGGGCGACGGCTCACCCAGGTCAGGTTCGAGGCCACCCCCTCCAATTCCATCAAGAACCCGGTCGCGGATGTCCCCCCACCGACAACCAGGACGCTTTGGTCGCGGAAGTCCTCAGCCGAGGTGTAGTCGGTGGTGTGAACGTTCCGACCGGCAAAACTTGCCAGACCCGGATACCACGGGATGAACGGGGAACCCCAGGTTCCGGTCGCGTTCACGACCAGGTCGGTCGCAAGCTCCTGAGTTTCGCCGACGGCATCCTCATAATTTACGATCAGATCCAAACCGCGGTCGAAGACATGTCGCACGTTGGCGGGACGCCGAATGTGGAATTCGTAAAACTCCTCATACCGGCGGTAGAAATCCGAAACAACTTCCTTCGCCGGCAAGGTGCGGTCGGCAGTCTCGAACGACAGCCCGAGCGCATCCATGCCCGGCAGGTCATTGATGTGGTGGGCGGAGCCGACCCGCAACGCCTCCCAGCGCAGTTGCCAGGCGCCACCGGTACCCGGGCCGCGATCCAGCACCACGAACTCTCTGCCGGGCTCAAGCCCGAGGCGTTTCAGGTAGAACGAGACGCACAAACCGGCCTGGCCAGCACCGATTACAACCACGGAGGTATGCGTCGGAACGGAGGTCACCCCATCACGTTACCGGTCGCAACCATGAGCGCGGCTGAACCCAATGCTGCATGCTAAAGTTGGAAGTTAGTTTTGGAATCCTTGTAGGTCAATTCTGGGCGGCAAGAGGCGCGTCCAGGCTGGAATCGTAAGGGGGTAACCCGTGGGACGTGGTCGCCAGAAGGCAAAGCACACCAAGGTTGCCAGAGAGCTGAAATATTTCAGCCCGGACACCAACTATGACGCGCTCCAACGCGAGCTCGGTCACGCCGATAATGCGGAAGACCTGGAGAAGTGGCCGGAGTACAGCCACGCCGGTGAAGACTCCGAGCAGGGCAGCAAGCGCGCCTGATCAGTTGCAGCTGTAGCCCTCCGTTTTAGGATGCGCTGCCCGCTGCGCAGTGCTATCGCTAGCCGCGGTAAGCGCCGACCAAACGCACCGCGCCACCGTTGACGCCCTTTGCACCCTGCTCGAAACCGTCGAGGTCGCGTTCATCTGTCGACACGACGCCGCTCGCCCACGCGGGGATGCCGGCGGAGGCAAGCTGGGCGATAGTCGCGTCGACCGCTTCCGCTGCCAGCACCGCGAACATCCCGATGCCAAGGTTCCAGGTTCCCTCGGCGGATTCGAGGCTCGAACCGGCAAGGTCCGACAGGACCCGAAACACCGGATCCGGCGACCAGGTTCCGCGATCAACCTCAGCCCAACTGCCGATCGGGAGCACGCGGGCGAGATTCGCAGCGATACCCCCACCTGTCACGTGACTGAGGGCGTGCACCGCGCCGGGCCGAGCAACCAAAACGGACAACAGTGGCGTGGTATAGAGCCGGGTCGGCTCGAGCAGGACCTCGCCGACGACACCACCGAAGTCATCTGAGTGGTCGGTGAAGTTGATCCCGCGCCGACCAAGAATGTGGCGAACGAGCGAGTACCCGTTGCTGTGGAGTCCGGACGAGGCGATCGCCAGAATGACGTCGCCATCTCGGACACGCTCCGGGCCGAGTACGGCATCCGCTTCGACCGCGCCGACCGCTGCGCCCGCAACGTCGTAGTCGTCAGGGCCAAGAAGTCCGGGATGCTCCGCCGTCTCTCCTCCGACCAGCGCGGTGCCGGTGGCCGAGCATGCGCGCGCGATCCCGGCGACAATGTCGGCAATGCGTTCCGGTACCACCCGTCCGCACGCGATGTAGTCGGTCATGAACAGCGGTTTCGCGCCAACGACGATGATGTCGTCGACGACCATGCCGACCAGGTCCTGGCCGATGGTGTCGTGTTTGTCGAGCGCCTGGGCGATCGCCACCTTTGTTCCGACACCGTCCGTTGACGACGCGAGAAGCGGATGCCGGTAGGCGGTCAACGCGGAGGCGTCGAACAGCCCCGCGAATCCGCCAACGCCACCCAGCACCTCGGGGCCGTGGGTTTTCGCGACTGCCGCCTTCATCAACTCGACGGCGAGGTCGCCCGCGCGGGTGTCAACCCCCGCGGCGGCGTAGGCGTCGCTCACTCTTGCCGCCCGGGGTCGCCGAACGTGGGGCCACCGACCAAGTCCTCCGCACGGGCACGCAGTGCCTCGGCGTCGAAAACGACCGATTCCAACTCAGCATCCGGGCCCGGCTCACATCCGTTGGTTGGCCGCTCCAACAGGTTTTTGCCCATCAGGTGAGCTTCCGGAAGCTCGATCGGATAGTTTCCGGTGAAGCAGGCAGTGCACAGGCTGCTGCGGGGCTGCTCGGTTGCCGCGATCATGCCGTCCTCAGACAAATAGCCGAGACTGTCTGCACCGATCGCTTGCTTGACCTCTTCAACGGTGAGCCCGGTGGCCAACAGTTCCGCCCTGGACGCAAAGTCGATGCCGTAGAAGCATGGCCAGGTGATCGGCGGACTGGAAATGCGCACGTGGACCTCGGCCGCACCGGCCTCGCGCAGCATCGCTACGAGCGCGCGCTGGGTGTTCCCGCGCACGATGGAGTCGTCGACGACAATCAGCCGTTTGCCTTTGATGACTTCGCGAAGCGGGTTCAACTTCAGCTTGATGCCGCGTTGCCGGATGGTCTGTGAGG
>JBDSZO010000288.1:0-2976 GCA_039925105.1 Terrimesophilobacter sp.
AGTACCGGGTGTCTGGTCGGATCAGTCATGCCTCTACTTCTCCCCTGCGGTTCTTCCCATCGTCTTTGGAATTCCTATGAATTGGCTGAGCGAAATACTCACATCGCGTTCATAGCTTCGGCATGGCGCTCGCATAGTCATTGTGGTGAGGGTGGTGGTCATCAAGCAACGCATCCGTTCACACGCACGCCAAATGCAAAGGAGCAACAATGACCGACAAAACCACGCCGCTCGGGAACCCCGCGAAAGAACCCGCACCGGCACCGGCACCCGGACCCGCACTGACGGTTGAGTCCACCGTTGCGAATCAGCCTGGCCGTCCTCGTGACTGGTGGATCCTCTCATCCGGTGCGGGCATGGCATTACTCGTGATCGGTCTACTCGGCGGAATCCTGATCGGGCAGAACATGCACCCTCCAGGTCAGCAGGAGCGAACGGCTCACGTTTTTATTGAGCTCGGCCAGGCAGGCCAGTTGGATCGGCTTCCGCAGCGGCTGAAGGAGCGTTTCCAGCAGCGTCAGGACACTAGGCAGGGTCAGCGTAACCAGCAACAACCGACCCCGCAGCCGAGCGAGCCGTCGACCGGCGACAACGGCTAGTGCTCAGTGGGTTGACTGGATCTCGCGGATCCGGGCCAGCACCTGGATCCGCAGATCCTCCGGCGCGACATCGGTGCACGCACGCCGTACAGCCTGAGTGAGCACGATTCCGACTCGCGCTTCGCCGTCACAGTCGCCGCAGGTTTCCATGTGCGCTTTAATGTCTTCGTAGTCCTGCCTGTTGAGCTCGTTGTGCAGGTACTCTTCGAGTTCGGCGAGAGCTTTCTCGCATCCACAATCGGTCATTTTTCGGCTCCCGACGTTGCGTAGGAGGCCAGCAGTTCCCTGAGCATTTTCCTGCCACGGTGCAGGCGGCTCATGACGGTTCCTACCGGCGTTTTCATGATGTCGGCGATCTCCTGGTAGGAGAAGCCTTCGACGTCCGCAAGGTACACCGCAAGGCGGAAATCCTCCGGAATCGCCTGAAGCGCATCCTTCACCGCACTGTCTGGCAGGTGATCAATCGCTTCCGCCTCGGCAGATCGCGTTGTCGTCGCGGTCGCCGAAATGGCGTTGCCAAGTTGCCAATCCTCCAGGTCGTCGATCGTTCCCTGGTAGGGGTTGCGCTGGTTCTTGCGGTACAGGTTGATGAATGTGTTGGTGAGGATGCGGTACAGCCACGCTTTCAGGTTTGTACCCTGCTGGAACTGGCCGAACGCGGCGTACGCCTTCACGAAGGTTTCCTGAACCAGGTCTGCCGCATCTGCGGGGTTGCGGGTCATCCGCATGGCCGCAGCATAAAGCTGGTCCATAAACGGGATCGCCTGTTCCTCGAACAGGTCGCGAGGGTCGGCGTTGTCAGTCTCAACTACGTCTTTGGTCGTCATCGCGGCCAAGCTTAGTTCCAGCCGCTGGATGTCCGCCTCAACCGAGACTGGGACTTGCGCGAGCGTGACGGACACAGGTTGATTTCCGAACTGTAGGGATGAACTGCCGATACTCTGGTAACCGATGTTAGTTTCCAGATATTCCAAACCGGAGTTCAATCCTTACGAGAACGACGATCTCATTTTGGAGACTCCCGACGGCCCGTGGCGTGCGCCTCGCGCCGAGGGCCCCTTCTCTGCCGAGCTGAGCATCCCTGGCTCGAAATCACTGACCAACCGTGAATTGGTGCTCTCTGCGCTTGCCGATGGCCCATCGCTACTCCGTGCACCACTGCATTCCCGGGACACCGCCCTCATGGCGGAGGCGCTTCGCGAACTGGGTACGGTCATAGATGAGGTTCCCGGCGACGGACACTTCGGCCAGGACTGGCGAATTACCCCCTACGAGCTCAGCGGCGGTTCGTCGATCGAGTGCGGTTTGGCCGGCACCGTCATGCGGTTCGTGCCGATTGTGGCCAGTCTGGCGCTCGGACCGGTTGCGTTCGACGGCGATCCTCACGCTCGCAAGCGCCCGATGCGCTCCACCATTGATGCGCTTCGCGCGTTGGGTGTTGATGTGACCGATGACGGGCGTGGCACACTCCCCTTTAGCCTGTACGGCACCGGGGAGGTGGTTGGCGGCGAGCTGGAGGTGGATGCAAGTGCATCCAGCCAGTTCATCTCAGCACTCCTGCTTGTCGGCGCCCGTTTTACCAACGGATTGCACCTGCGCCACACCGGTGACACGCTGCCGAGTCTCCCCCACATTGAGATGACCATCGACTGCCTCGCCCAGCGAGGTGTTGACGTGGAAACCCTCGGAACCGGTGAGTGGCGTGTTGCGGCTGGCGAGATCGCCGGACGCGAGCTGGACCTCGAACCGGATTTGTCCAACGCTGCCCCGTTCCTTGCCGCAGCATTGGTGGCGGGGGGCACCGTGACGATTGCCGGTTGGCCAGAGACGACGACACAGGTCGGCGCCCAGTTGGAGACGATTTTGGCCCGGTTCGGGGCATCCGTCAGTCGAGCGGGCAGCCGATTTACCCTTGACGGTGGCGACGGGGCGCTCGGAGGCGGAGCGCTACCGGGAGTGGACCTTGACATGAGCGAATCCGGTGAGCTTGCCCCCGCGATCGTTGCTCTCGCCGCGCTGGCCGATTCCCCCAGCCGCATCACCGGTATCGGCCACCTTCGCGGGCACGAAACCGACAGGATTGCTGCGCTGGCCGCCGAGATCAACGCGCTCGGCGGTGCGGTGACCGAACTCGAGGATGGTCTCGCGATTGAGCCGCGCGAGCTGCACGGTGGCCTGTGGCACAGCTATTCGGATCACCGAATGGCCACCGCCGGTGCGATCATTGGCCTTGCCGTTGACGACCTGGAAATCGACGACATCGGCACGACCGCGAAAACGTTGCCGGAGTTCCCGGAACTGTGGCACAACCTGGTGCATCCGCGCGCCGTCTCCGTCGACCCGTTCTCGATCGGTATCGGCTAGCCGGTCGGCTGGC
>JBDSZO010000289.1:0-2422 GCA_039925105.1 Terrimesophilobacter sp.
AGGTGCGCCTGCAGATGAGCGGCCAATGGTTTTTCGCCACGGTACAGATCTTCCTTGCGATCATCCCGGCCATCATTTACGTGTGTGCGGCGTTGCTCATCGTCGGGAACGTGCCCGTGACGGCGGGAACCATCGTCGCGTTCACGACCGTGCAGGCGCGCCTGATGTTCCCGCTGCTCGGGCTCATGAGGGTGGCGCTTGACCTGCAGACATCCGGTGCGCTGTTCGCCAGGATTTTCGAGTACCTCGACCTGGCCCCGGCGATTGTGGACGCTCCGGATGCGCTACCGGTCGCCGACGGCCCCCGGCTCGGCTCCGTCGAGTTCGACAGTGTCGTGTTCGGCTACCCGGATGCCGCCGGCACTGCTTCACCCACCCTGAAGGGTGTCTCTTTCGACATCCAGCCAGGACAGTTCGCCGCCTTCGTCGGACCCTCTGGTGCTGGCAAAACCACAATCTCCTACCTGATCCCCCGTTTTCACCTGGCAACAAGCGGGCGTGTGCTGTTCGCCGGCGAGGACGTTGCCCAGTTGCAACAGCAATCGTTGCTGGCGAATATCGGCATCGTGAGCCAGGAAACCTACCTCTTCCACGCGACGATCGGTGACAACCTTCGGTATGCGAAGCCGGATGCTGGGCCCGACGAGCTCGAGGGTGCCTGTCGTGCCGCCAACATTCACGACACCATCGCCTCGTTTCCGGATGGCTACGACACGATTGTCGGCGAGCGCGGATACCGGTTGAGCGGCGGAGAGAAGCAGCGCATCGCGATCGCCCGGGTGCTGCTGAAAGATCCGGCAGTCCTGATCCTGGATGAGGCGACCAGCTCTCTGGACTCGATCTCCGAGCGCGTCGTGCAGCGGGCGCTCGACGCCGCGGCCCGCGGGCGCACAACTATTGCGGTGGCGCATCGCCTGTCGACGATCGCCTCCGCCGACGTGATCTTCGTCGTGGAGGCTGGGCAGATTGTCGAACGAGGGACGCATAGGGACCTCATGGCAGCACAGGGAGCCTATTCCCGCCTGTACGCCGAGCAGGTGACCGCGAACTGAGGTGCCACGGCGTGGGCGGCGGGATGCGTGTACGACGGATGCAGCTCAACCAGTGCGCGCGGCGAGTAACTCGCTCATGTAGTCGATCTCGGCCTGTTGCGCGATGACCATACTCTTTGCCAGGGTAACAACGACGCGGTTCTCGGACCGATCCAACACTGCCTGTGCCATCTCAACCCCGCCTTTGTGGTGGGCGATCATGAGTTGCAGATACAGTATCTCGGCCTGGACCTCGCTGCTCGCCTTCAGCTTTTCCAGTTGCGCTGGCGTGGCCAGCCCCGGCATTGGTTCGCCGGACGGGTGAGTCGATGCGTCGCCTTGATCGTGGCCGGCGCCGGAGAGGCCAGATCGCACCATCCACGTCATCGACGGTTCCGCCGCAGCCTGTGGCAGGCCCCACACCGTCAGCCAGGAGTACATCTGGCCGACCTGCTGCTGCTGCGTGAGCGCAATGTCGTAAGCGAGCAGCCGGATGTCCGGGTCAAAGGTGCGGTCGCGCACGATCATCGACAGCTCGACCGCCTGCGAGTGGTGGGTTTGCATGTCGCGAGCGAATCCGGCCTCCGCGCTCGTGTTGGTCGGGAACGCGCTCGACGGCGAAGTCAGCATCCCTGCAACAAATGCTGCAACAATGACGAGTGCTGTCCCAAGAATCAGGGCAAGGCGTGCACGCAGTGACATCGAGTCGGCTCAGCTGACCTTGCCGGGGCCGTCCACGGCACCCGTGCAGGCGGCCCCAAGTTCTGGCGCGGTGCCGGACTTCCAGTATCGGGCGACAAAACCGTCAAGTCGCTCGTCGTTGACACCGGTCAGGGCTAATTGTGCGCCCCAGGCCGATATGACCAGAGGTGACTTAAGTCCCGGATATGGCGATAGCACGCTGAAAGTGCCTGGCAGGCGATCCTGAAGTGCCTTGAGCTTGTCACCGGAGATCTGGTCGGGGTTGTAGGTGACCCACACCGCACCATGTTCCAGAGAGTGCACCGCGCGTTCGTTCTCCTGAGGTGCGGTGTAGACGCCGCAGTTCAACCACCCGCTCCAGTGTTCCCCGCCGGCCGGCGGATCCATCTCGTATTTGGCCAGATAGTCAACCGGCGTTGGGTCGACGTGTTGGCCACCCTCAACGTTCCAGGTTTTCAGGCCGGTGAGTTCGATGCTGAGCGGGTCGGCCTTTGGTGTGTTTGTGACGATGACGAGCGTCGCAATCAGTGCGATCACCGCTGCACCGGCAACCGCGCTCACCCAAATCGTGATCGTGCGAGTGCGTTTCTGACGCGCCTGCTCACGCTTGAAGGCCGCCACCTTCACCTCGCGCTTCTCAGCGCGCTGCTGTTTCACCGTCGACTTCGCACCGGATGCTGCATCGTTGT
>JBDSZO010000290.1:0-6415 GCA_039925105.1 Terrimesophilobacter sp.
CCAACACTCGACGGCAAATCGAACGAACCGGTGATGAGAATCTCTCCGGTCGTGCCCACAGGGCCAGTAAATGTCCCCGATGTCGGGAAGTTGGGAAGCACCAGAGCGTTCGTCGTGATCGCATCAATCGCGGCAAGGTCACGGCTCAACACATGGTCAGCGGTCTGGGTCTTGTCGTCAATACCCGCCTGGGTGGACCAATGTCCGGTGGGGGGCGTGTACACCTCGGGGGCGGTGACGAATTCGCGCGACGGATCGTCCGTGATCGGTCCTGCAACGTCTGGTTCAACGGTCACCGCGGTCGCTGGATCCGGCGGAACTGCAGGCAAGTCAACGGCCTGCTCGGACGCGAGCGGCGGACCAGCGGTCGTCCACTGACTGGGAAATGGCTCAGCGATCTCGTCAGAAGCGAACACGCCAACATCTGGCGCATCAAGCGCGGGCGAATCAAGCACGGGCTCATCAACAACGGGCTCATCAACAACGGGCTCATCAACAACGGGCTCATCAAGCACGCGCTGATCAAGCACGCGCTGATCAAGCACGCGCTGATCAAGCACAGGCTCATCAAGCTCGGGTTCTGCGGTCCGATCTTTGTAGAGTGCGTCGAACTCGGCCATGGCGGCGAGCAACTCTGCGCTTGTTTCAGGTCGAGGAGCCTGCGAAGACCGAGGCTCGGGTTGCACCAGGTCGAAACTTGCATTGCGTGCGGCAGATTCTGCAGCTGCAGGTGTGAAGGCAATCGACTCCGGCGCAATCGACTCCGGCGCCACAGAACCAGGTGTCGCTGAATCAGGTGCCGCTGATTCACTCTCAGGTTCATGGTTCGTTGTGGGGTGTCCGGACGCTTGGTCGCCAGCCCAGGTGCGATGATCGACCTGGGTAGCTGCTGCATTTCGCATAGCGCGGAGCTCACGGCGGGTCAGGGTGACGTCCGACGGAATGTTCAGCTCGTCCGAGGAACCTTCGTCGACGCCAAAACTGTCAGTTCCCGTTGTGACCAGATTTGGGGGTGAGTCAGACGCTGAGTCACGTTGATTCGATTGGGGACGGTTCGCATCGACTGCGGTGTGGTAATCGAGGTCGCCACTACCCTCTGAGGGGGGCGTCCAGGGCATCGGCGGTTTGGGCCGAGTTGCTGTGAATGCAGAACCACGAGCGTCCGGGCTGAAATCGCGTAAACGATACGGCGCGTTCTCATCATGGGATGTCGATGGATTTTCGCTTTGTGCACGGCGAGGCTTTGGCCGGGAATCGGCCGCTGGCGCACGACCCTGCGTGACGTAGTTGAGCGGTTCCGGCGCCATCGGTCGGCGCCATATTTGCTGGTCGGCCGGCATTTCCGTGTCGTCAGACTCGTCTTCCGCAGCAAGCAATGCCTGAACGTGTTTGCGCTCGCTCTCGCGCAGCGCACGCCGACTTGTCGGCTGCTCGTCTTGCCAGCTTGTCACGTCAAACTCCGATACAGACGGTACTTGGAGATGTATTGCACTACCCCATCAGGAACCAGATACCAGACCGGGAACCCCCGGTTTACCCTGCTGCGGCAATCGGTGGATGAGATCGCCAATGCAGGCACTTCAAGCAAGCTTACGTGCTCCTCGGGCAATCCGGTAATGGTCAGCGGATGTCCCGGCCGGCTCACAGCTACGAAGTGAGCGAGTGAAAAAAGCTCGTCTGCATCCTTCCAATCGAGGATTTGCGCGACTGCGTCGGCGCCAGAAATGAAGTACAAATCGGCGTCCGGTCGCGTCGTGTGCAAATCGCGCAGGGTATCGATTGTGTAGGTCGGGCCGCGTCGGTCAATGTCAATCTTGCTGACCGTGAAATCCGGGTTGGACGCGGTGGCGATCACCGTCATCAGGTACCGGTGCTCTGCTTCGGACACGGTGCGCTTCTGGTACGGGTGTCCGGTCGGTACGAAGACCACCTCGTCAAGGTCGAAATGGCTACGTACTTCGCTGGCCGCCACCAGGTGGCCATTGTGGATGGGGTCGAACGTTCCACCCATCACCCCGATGCGGGGGCGTCGAGCGGCGGTGTCGGCCATGTCCCGCAGATCTAGTGGTGGACTGGCTCGCCCGAAGTATCGTGCGTGCGCTGGCTATGCCGGTTTGCCACGTCGCGGAAACTCCAGGTCACCACACCGAGGAAGGTGAAAACGATGAACCCGATCAGCGGGAACGCCCAGTTCGGCATCACGAGAGGCGCGAGGTGTTCTTCCGACGCATGGACACCGGTAGCTATGGCACCTGCGGCAATGGCGCTAAACAATGACATAAATTCTCCGTTCAACCGACACGTGTCTGCGCACGCGAACGTGCCAAAGCCAATCTACCGTGTTCGGCGTCAGTATCCCGCGAATCAGCAGCGAGCCACCCTAGGCGCGAGCCTGCCCTGTCCCCCGGACCAACCACTTCGTGCTTGTCAGTTCCGCAAGACCCATGGGGCCACGCGCGTGAAGCTTTTGGGTGGAAACCCCCACCTCGGCCCCAAACCCGAACTCTCCCCCGTCGGTGAATCGGGTCGAAGCGTTGACCATGACCACAGCGGAGTCAACTTCGCTGAGAAACCGCTCCGCACTCCCAAGGTCGCTCGTGATGATCGATTCGGTGTGATGGGTTGAATAGGTGCGAATGTGGTCCATTGCCGAGTCAAGATCGGCAACGACCCGCACTGAAATTCCCAGCGCCAGGTGCTCTGTCGACCAATCGGATTCCGTCGCAGGATCCGCCTTAGGGAAGATCGCGCGCGCGTGCTCGTCGGCGTGGATAACCACACCGTCCGCCGCGAGAGCCGCGAGCACTCCTGGGAGCAGGCGCTCGGCTGCCGAAGCGTGAACCAGAAGAGTCTCCAGTGCGTTGCACACGCTCGGACGCTGCACCTTTGCGTTGCGCACAATTTCGAGCGCCATCCGCTCCTCTGCGGACTCATCAAGGAAGATGTGTACAACGCCGGCACCGGTCTCGATGACAGGAACAGTAGATTCCGTGACGACCGCCTGAATAAGTTCAGAGCTTCCACGAGGGACCAAAACATCGACAAGGCCGCGCGCCTGCATCAGCTCTTTGGCACCGGCGCGACCGAATTCGTCGATCGTTTGAACGACCGCCGCCGGAAGCCCAACGGACTCGATCGCCCCCTGGATCAGGTCAACCAGGACTCGATTGGAGTTCATCGCGGCGCTGCCACCGCGTAACACGACAGCGTTTCCGCTCTTAATTGCCAACGCGGCAAGGTCCACTGTAACGTTCGGTCTTGCCTCATAGATCACACCGATTACCCCGAACGGCACGCGAATCTGGCTGATCTTGAGCCCGTTGGGCAGTGTTGAACCACGCACAATCTCCCCCACCGGGTCGGTGAGTGACGCGATCTGCCGTACCGCGACAGCAAGCCCGTCCAGGCGAGCAGCGTCCAGCCTCAACCGATCCTGCAACCCGTCGGACAGCCCAGAATTGCGGCCAGCAGCAAGATCCAGGTCATTCGCAGACACAATGGCAGACTCGTTTGCTTCGATCGCGGCAGCAATAGCCTCGAGCGCCCAATTTTTGAGTTCGGCTGTCGCTCCGGCTATCGCTCGCGACGCCGACCGGGCATCGAGCAGCTTCTGGTTCAGTGACCTGTCGACCGTCGTGATATCAGTCATGGCTGGATACTACCGAAAGCTTCGGATGCCACAGAAACGTCGGTGGCCGCCTCGAACCAGGTTCCGAGATTCTCACCGGCGAGGGCCCGCGCCACCAGCGCTGTCGAAGTGAGGAGCACGGGAGTTCCAGAAGCGGCAGCCATGGCTGCGGCCGACACTTTCGTGCGTGCCCCGCCGGTGCCGACCCCGGTCAAACCGATGCCGCCGAACTCAATGCCTGAAAGACTCTCGCCGAAGGCAACCTGTTCAATCTTTTGTGCGCCCGGTTGGTGCGGTGGGCGTGTGTACAGGGCGTCAACGTCCGACAACAGCAACAGCAGGTCCGCTCCGACAAGTTCTGAGACCAGTGCGGCAAGCCGATCATTGTCGCCAAACCGGATTTCATGGGTTGCCACGGTGTCGTTCTCGTTGACGATCGGTAGGATGCGCAACTCGAGTAACCGCTCCATTGCGCGTTGGGCGTTGCTTCGATGGCCAGGGTTTTCCAGGTCACCAGCGGTGAGCAGCACCTGCCCGGCGACGATGCGGTAGCGGTCAAGGCTTTCCTGATATCGGAAGATGAGCACGTTCTGCCCGACCGCCGCTGCGGCCTGCTGGGTGGCAAGGTCGGTTTGCCGATCGCTGGGCCGGTCGCCGGCACGAAGGTATGGCATCCCGGTGGCAATGGCTCCGGATGACACCAGAATGACTTCTGTGCCGCGCTCGTGTGCAGCAGCGAGTGCGTCGATCAGTTGGGCGATTTGTCCAACGTTGGCGCCGCTCACCGAGGACGACCCTACCTTCACCACCACACGACGGGCCCGAGGCACCTGATCGCGTGACGTGATGGATTCACTCATTGTCTGTCGGGGTTTCCTCGTCCTGAGTTTGGTTGTCCTGCGTTACGGCAAAGCCGTCGTCGTCAGTCCAGACGCCGGCCTCGCGCTCACGGATGAGTTCTGCGCGTGCGGCAGCTTTCGCATCCATGCGCGCAAAGTATTCGTCGCGTCGGGCGTTTCTGGTGGGACGCGGCGATGCGTCAAGGCGGGCATCGGCGCCGCGCGGACTCGTAATCAGCTCGGCCGTCGAGGTCAGTGTCGGCTCCCAGTCGAAGACGACACCGTGTCCCGCGCCGATAACCACTGTAGACCCGGCGACGGCTCCCGACTTAAACAACTCGTCCTCGACGCCAAGCTTGGCGAGGCGATCGGCGAGGAATCCGATGGCCTCGTCATTGGTGAAATCGGTTTGCGCAACCCAGCGCTCCGGCTTTGCACCCACGACACGGTAGGTGTTTCCTGCCGACCCGCCCTCAACCCGAATGACGAATCCACTGTCATCGACCGCCTTTGGCCGCAGGGTGATCCGCGGCTTAGGTGGCTCGGCAGTCGCACGGCCGTGCTCAACAAGTTCCGCGAGCGCGAAAGATAACTCGCGCAAACCCTCGTGGCTCACCGTAGAAATTTCGAACACGCGATACCCACGGGCCTCAAGGTCGGCGCGGACGAAACCGGCGAGCTCGCGACCTTCCGGAACATCGATCTTGTTGAGCGCGATGAGCTGTGGGCGCTCGAGCAAAGGGAGCTGATCGTCCGGCACCGGATAGGCTGCCAATTCGGCAAGAATCACATCGAGGTCACTCAGTGGATCGCGGCCCGGCTCGAGGGTCGCGCAGTCCAGAACATGCAGGAGGCCCCAGCACCGTTCGACATGGCGTAAGAATTCCAGGCCGAGACCTTTGCCCTCGCTCGCTCCTTCAATGAGTCCGGGCACGTCCGCGATCGTGTAGCGCGTTTCGCCCGCCTGCACGACACCAAGGTTTGGGTGCAGTGTTGTAAACGGGTAGTCCGCAATCTTTGGTTTTGCGGCCGAGAGTGCTGCGACAAGGCTTGACTTTCCGGCGGATGGATATCCGACAAGTGCGATGTCCGCGAGCACCTTGAGCTCGAGCACAACGTCGCCCTCCCAGCCGGGAGTGCCGAGAAGCGCAAACCCCGGTGCCTTTCTTTTCGTGTTGGCCAGCGCGGCATTGCCGAGACCACCCTGACCGCCTCCGGCGACGACACAGCGCACACCTGGCTCGATCAGGTCTGCAAGCAGAGCCCCGTCAGCATTCTTGACGACCGTGCCAACGGGTACGGGTAACACCAACTCCGGCGTTGAGAAGCCGCTGCGGTTGTCGCCCATGCCCGGACCACCATTGTCTGAACGGCGGTGTGGCGACCGGTGATACCCGAGCAGGGTTGTCACCTCTGGATCGCTCACCAGCACGATGTCCCCGGCGTTGCCGCCATTCCCACCATCAGGGCCGGCGAGGGGCTTGAATTTTTCGCGGCGCACAGACACGCAGCCGTCTCCACCGTCTCCGGCACGCAAATGCAGGGTGACCTGATCGACGAACGTTGCCATCGGATTCCCCTCAGTGCTTGACTAAATATAGTGCTGCGTTAAATGCCGCAAGGCGAGCCGAAGCTCGCCCACGGTGGTATTAGAAGCTGTGCAGTGGTGACTGCTAGTTGGCTGCGCTGACAATGTTGATGACCTTGCGGCCACCCTTGGCGCCAAACTCGACCGCGCCAGCCTCAAGGGCGAACAGGGTGTCGTCGCCCCCACGTCCGACGTTCACGCCGGGGTGAAAGTGGGTGCCGCGCTGACGGACAATGATCTCGCCCGCGCTGACAACCTGGCCGCCGAAACGCTTGACGCCAAGGCGCTGCGCGTTCGAGTCGCGACCGTTACGTGTGGAGCTTGCTCCCTTTTTGTGTGCCATGAGTGCGAGCCCCTTTA
>JBDSZO010000291.1:0-11312 GCA_039925105.1 Terrimesophilobacter sp.
CGCTGAACGATCCACGGGTACACGGCGCCGATCAGAATGCCACTGATGATGAGCAAGGCCGTGCCGACAATGGGCAGACGCCAACGGCCGATGACCGCTGTGACGATGAAGAGGATGGCGACGATGGCGGCGATACCGGCGAGGATGGCACGACCGGGTATCACGGCGTTCACGTCCGCGTAGGAGGCGCCGGTGATCAGGTCGGTCGAAGTATTGGTCGCCATGGTTGCGTACTGGTCTAGCCAGATGCTGACCGCCTGGATGGCGATGTACAACGCGCCCATCGCAGCGAGCTGGATGCGCGCGGTGCGGGAAATTCGCAACTCACGCCCGTTAAGTCGAAGCGCCCCATACAGGTAGCTGGTGGCCAGCGCTGCAAGTACGGAAATTAGCACGACCGCCGAAGCGAACGCAACGACGGAGCGGTAGAAAGGAAGCTCGAACAGGTAGAACGATACATCGAGGTGGAACTGGGGATCGGTCGTTCCAACAGTGGTGCGGTTCAGCCAACTAAGCGCGACCTGCCAATTGCTGGATGCCGCCACACCGGCGAAAAGACCCAGAACGGCGGGGATACCGTACATTGCCAGACGACGAAGAGGCTCAATGACCTCCTGGTAGCGATCAAGTTGCGAATTGAGCTTCGCATACACAGGTCGCCAACGGAATGCGACCTCAATACTGATCCACACCGGAATCGCCATGGCGAAGAAACCGATCAGGAACATCGACCCGGTTGCGATCCACCGCGTCGTCAGCACACTCAGGTAGCCGAGCTGGTCGTACCACAGCCAGTCGGCGTAGAGCCCGGAGAAGATGAAGAACGCGATCACCAGTGCGGCGATAACCGCGATTGCCACCACCAATGGCACTCGGGATCGACGGGCAGGTTGACGGTCAGCTTGCGTTGAGGTCAAGAAACCACTCCAGGTTTTAGGGTGACGATTGGGTCAACCCATGGTAACGGTTGGAAATGTACGCCGCTGCCCACTATCCGTTCGCGCAGGATGGCAGAGCCTTTGTTCCTGTGCCGGTCTCGATCGCCTTCAGTGCAGCGAGCGAGTCACTCAGCGTGCCAACCGCAACGACTTTCATGCCGTCAGGAACGTGGCCAACCACTTCATTGCAGTTTGATTTCGGCGCCAGGAACCAGGTGGCACCCGAGTTGGCGGCACCGTATAGCTTCTGTCGAATACCGCCGATCGCACCAACGGTGCCGTCCACCGTGATGGTTCCTGTGCCAGCAACTTTCTTGCCACCGTTGAGCTGTCCGGGCGTGAGCTTGTCAATGATCCCGAGGGCAAACATTTGGCCGCCGCTGGGCCCACCAACATTTTGCAGCTGAATTTTGACTTCGAAAGGGAATGTGTAGTCGATCGACGGGTATACGCCGATGACGGGGCCCTGGGGATCCTGAGTGCTGAGTTCAGGAGTGACCGATACGTCCATTTTCGACCCGTTACGAATGATCGTGATGGGCAGCGGTTTTCCTGCACCACTGTCCGCGATCACCCGACGCAGGCCGTCCACATCGGTGATCGGTGTGCCGTTGACGCTTACGAGTACATCCCCCGCCTCGAGAATGCCTTCCGACGGCGAACTTTCGGACAAGGCACCAATGGTCACGGTTCGCGGAAGGTCGTATCCAAGCTCGGTGAGCGCCGCGGCCACGGCATCCTTCTGCGAGTTGGCCATTTGAATCCGGCCATCCTCGTTCGACTGCTCAATCGTGTACCCGGGCGGGTACACGGCGTCTACCGGGAGTACCGTTTCACTCGGGTCGAACCACGCCAACGCAACCTCCCACCAGCTCGGCAGCGACTGGCGATCACCGAGCGCGCTCACCGTGAGAAGGTCGAGTGCGCCGCCGGTCGGATAGGTCTTCTCGACAGGGATGTCGATGAGCGGCTGTTTCTCGCCGTTGATCGTTACCGACTCGAGAGTATTGAACACCGGGCCCGGTCGCTCGATAACATACGGCGACGGGGTGATCGAAAAGACCGTCAAACCGATGACCGCGAGCGCGACCAGCCAACCGCCGACACGGGCGCGGGTGAAACGCGAAACCGGCTCGGTAGTCCGATCCACACCGAAAAACGCCACAAATGTCCTAATCTCTGGGGTGTTCGCCACAGGCGCACTACCAAGAGTCCCAGCCTAAGTTAAAACCCAGCCTTGTCCGGTGTACAGCGGCTAGCGTAGTTTTTATGGCTGACAATTCCGACCGAGAACCTGGCGACGGGGACCAGGATGGCGGTGGGCCCGAAGACGACATCCGCGAAATGCTGAACAGTTTCCTGTCCGGAAATTCGCAGATTGATCCGAACCGGCTTGCCAACGCCGCTGGTCTGCCCAACGATCCGGCACTGGTTGCCCAGCTGATGAGCCGCCTGCAGGATGCGCTCAACAACAGTAGCGACGGGATCAACTGGGACCTCGCGCTGGAGCAGGCGAAGGCCGTAGCCGATCGCACCCGCCAGCCGTCGCTTCCCGAAGAACGGGCCGCGTTTGAGCAGGCCTTCCATGTCGCAGCTCTCTGGCTGGACGAAGTAACGGTTGTTTCTGAGCTCACCGCCACCCCGAAACTGATTTCCCGCACCGAATGGGTGACGAGCACCATGCCGATCTGGACTCAGCTGGCAGAACCGGTGGCATCCAGCATCGCTGACGCGCTCACCCGCGTGCTGCAAGAACAGTCGCCGGAAGAGATGAGCGACATGATCGCTGGTGCAAGTCGGCTCATGCGCAACGTTGGCGGCACCCTGTTTGCCATGCAGCTCGGCCAGGTGGTCGGTCAGCTTTCCACCGAGGTTGTCTCGGGTGGCGATGTCGGAATCCCACTGCTTGGTGCCGAGGAGGATGCGACAGTGCAGGCTGCGGTCATACCGCAGAATGTGGCGGCATTCGGCGCGGGGCTCGACATCGACGACGACCAGATTCGCCTGTACCTGGCGGTGCGGGAGTTGGCTCACGCGCGGCTGTTCCGGCACGCACGCTGGTTGCGGCTCCAACTTTTGACCTCCATCACCGCTATTGCCAGTGGCATCGCCATCAACACCGAGCGGCTGGAGCAGCTCGCCGAGAACTTTGACCCTACGAATACGGAGTCCCTCCAGCAGGCGGTCTCTGCGGGTGAGCTTTTGGCGCCGAAGAATGACGCGCAGGTTGCTGCGCTCGCCCGGTTGGAGACCACTCTCGCGCTGATCGAAGGCTGGGTCGACGTTGTCACAGCCGAGGCGACAAGTCGATTGCCGAAATCGGGTGCTATTGCCGAAACGGTGAGACGGAGGCGTGCATCAGGTGGTCCCGCCGAGTCCGCATTTTCCACCCTGGTCGGGCTTGAGCTTCGCCCTCGGCGCCTCCGTGAAGCGGCAACAATGTGGCAGAAGCTGACCGACGCACTTGGTGCGCCGGGTCGGGATGCCCTGTGGTCGCATCCAGACCTCATTCCCACCAGCGACGACATCGATGACCCGACGGCACTGATCGCGCGCGCCACCGACGCGGACCCCGAACGCGATGAGGTTGACCAGGCCATTGAGGATTTGCTCAACGACGAGAATGGCGAGAGGCCAACCGAGTAGTCGAGTACGCACCTGACGTCCTGTGGATGATTTTCGCGACGGAACGCTCCACCCGGGCATCATGTTGGCATGACTCTGCAACTGGATCCCGCCTACCCTCTTGTCTGGCGGAGCCCCACCAGCGTGCAACTCGGCGTTGACGAACCGCCTGTCACTCTGAAAAATGTGACGACCGCCCAGGAGCGAATGCTCGCGGTTCTGGCCCGCGGAACCACTCGCCAGGGGTTGCGGGTAATTGGTCGATCCTGCGGGTTGACCGATGCACAGATTGCCGCATTCGTGTCCACGATGTCGCCGGTGATGTTCACGCCAATGACGCCAAACAGGTCGCTTATCGTGGTGTCTGGTGCCGGTGCCACCGTTGGCCGTCTGGCGCGCCGCCTGACCGAGGCAGGGTTCAGCCCACACCTGGCCGGTCCCGTGCCGGATGACGCGGTTGCAACGCCGGAGCTTCGTGCGGCGCCCCTTGCGGTCGTGGTTGCGCACTATGTGGTGGATCCGCACATGTTTGGGCTTTGGTTACGTCACGATGTTCCGCACCTGCCGATCGTGTTTGGCGACACCAGTGTGCGAATCGGGCCCATGGTTGAGCCAGGGATTGGGCCGTGCCTGTACTGCGTCGAGCGCACGCGCGCGGATGACGACCCGGCGTGGCAGGCGATCGCCTCCCAACTGTTCGGTCGGCACGGCAGCGCGGAGACGCCTTTCCTGGCGAGCGAGATTGCGGTCATGGCTGCCCGACTGGTCAGCAATCGTCTTCGCGACGGGCCGGCGTCAAGCGCAACCTCGTTCGCCGTCAACATCCGTAGCGGAAAAGTCACGACGCGCGACTGGCAACCGCACCCCGAATGCGCGTGTCAGGACCTGACCGTACGACCGATCACTTCGGCGAAAGTTCGGCCAAAAACCGCGACGGTGTCCTCGATGCGGCATTCCGGCCACTCGAATTCTGGCCACCTGACCGGGACCAGGAAAGGTGAAGCCGCTTCCGTGCGCGCGTGATCCCGACATAGAGAAGCCTGCGTTCCTCATCGATTGCGGCTTCGGTTGTCGCGTAGCTGATGGGAAGAAGTCCGTCCTGAAGCCCGACCAGGTGAACGGTGTCCCACTCCAACCCTTTCGCCGAATGCAGGGTGGCAAGGGTGACTGCGGCCTTGGTCGGTTCGTGTTGGCCAGTCGAACGTTCCTGCATTTCGGTGACGAAGTCGATCAGCCGGCTGGCTGCTGGTTGTTCTTCCGCAAGCGTCATGAGTGTGTTGAGCGCCTCCCAGCGTGAGCGGACCGCTCCGTGGGATTCGGGTGGATCCTGGGTCCAGCCGAGTGAACGCAGGATGTCACTGACCGTCTTGAACAGCGGGTCCGGGTTGGCGACGATCGTTGCACCTTTGAGCATCATGAGCGCCTGCTTCACCTCCGGCAGTTCGAAGAACTTGGGGCCTCCACGCAGGTGATAATTCACCCCAGCATCGGTGAGGGCGGTCTCAAGGGCGACGGCCTGAACGTTGATCCGGTAGAGGATGGCAATGTCTTGTGGCTTCACACCTGCCGCAATCTGTTGCGCGATGCGGGCGGCGGTCGCACGAGCTTCCGCCGCGTCGCTTGGGTAGGCGGTGATCGACGGGATCTCGGTGCGCGCGTCACCTCCCGCACTTGCGGTGAGGCGAAGCGCGCCAGTCCTGCCTTGCATCAGCCGGTTGGCGGTGTCAACAATGGCACTCGTCGACCGGTAGTTCGTTTGCAGCCGCACGACGGTTGCCTCGGGGTATTCGCGGCCGAATCCGAGCAAAAATTCCGGGCTTGCTCCTGCGAAAGAGTAGATGGTCTGACTTGCGTCTCCGACAACACACAGGTCCTGCCGGTCTCCGAGCCAGAGTGAGAGAAGTCGCTGCTGGAGGGGCGAGACATCCTGATACTCATCGACGACGAAGAATCGGTACTGTTCGCGCACTTGTGCGGCGACCCGCGGTTCGGAGTCGATCATTCCGGCGCAGGCAAGGAGCACGTCTTCGAAGTCCAGTTGGCGGCGTTCATCCTTCAGGTTTTCGTAGGCCTGCTGCAATTCGACGGATCGCTCCGGCGTCACGGTTGGCGGCAACGCCCGGGTGTGCGCAAGAGTAGCGTATTGGTCGAGTGTGAGGTTGCTGACCTTTCGCCACTCGATCTCCGCGGCCATATCTCGAAGGGCTGCGGTGTCGAGCGAAATTTTCTTGCGCTCCGCAGCCTGCGCAATCACCCTGGCTTTACCCTCCAGCACCCGCGGCATGGTGCCGCCGACGACCTGTGGCCAGAAGAATCCGAGTTGAGCAAGAGCGGCCGCGTGGAAAGTGCGGGTCGCTACTTCGGAGGCGCCAAGGCCGCGCAACCGGCTGCGAAGTTCAGCGGCGGCTCGCGATGTGAAGGTGAGGGCCAGGATGCGGCGTTGGTTGTAGGCGCCCGTCGCCACCCCGTACGCAATGCGGTGGGTGATCGCTCTGGTCTTGCCAGTGCCGGCTCCGGCAAGAAGACAGACCGGGCCGATCAGAGCCTCTGCTGCGCTGCGCTGCTCCGGATCAAGTCCGTCCAGCAGTTGATCAGCGTTCACCGCGGTGGCCCGATTTTGCCGGCAATCCAATTGTCAATGATCGCCCTGGCGATCGAGGTTGGGCCGGGCAGAATCAGGTCGCTCTTGTCCTGCAACTCCTCGCGGGTGAACCAGCGCAGATCAAGGATCTCGGTGCCGTCCGGCGTGAGCGCCCAGTCCTGGTCTTCGTCAGCCATCGCAGAAAAGCCGAGCATGAGCGACGAGGGGAACGGCCACGGCTGCGATCCGAGATAACGCGGATCGCTGACACGCACGCCGGACTCCTCGAAGATTTCCCGCTCCACGGCAGCTTCGAGCGACTCGCCCGGTTCAACAAAGCCGGCCAGGAGAGAAAATCGGTCCACCTGCCACATCGCGTTTGACCCCAGCAGCAGACGATCCTGGCCATCCAGCACGGCGACAATGATTGCCGGGTCGGTGCGCGGAAAAACTTCCAGGCTGTCATCGGATGCGCGCAACACCCAGCCACCCTGCTCCGGGATGAGCGGTTGGCCGCTCCGCGGCGAGAAACGGTGGGAGGAGTGCCAGTTGGCGAGTGCAACCGCCTCGGTGAGGAGGCCAGCATCGCGAGCATCCAGCAGAGCGCCAACGTCGCGCAGACCCACCCACTGTTCCGGCTCGGCAAGGGATGCCGCAGCGTCGTCGTCGAGAATTGCGCCGATCAACGGCGTGCCGGCCGGCTCGCGTGACGCCACGGAGGTTGACCGCCCCAAGTACAGTTGTGCGCGCGCTTCTGGCGCGTCTGCTGGTGAAAGCAGCAGAAGTCGTTCCGGGACGTCGGAGGACATCAGTGTTTTGCCCTGCCAGATCGGAAGCACCCTGGTGGCCGGATCTGCACCCAACTCCGAGAAAAGCTCCGGCCGGCCGCGAGCGAGATAGTCCCGATCAACCTGATGGCGCGAAAGTGGCATCACGTGAGGCGGAAAGGCTTCACCCGCCCGCAGAGCCCTATCCGTCATTCCTTCATCATTGCAGGACTAGCCAACGCCGATGTAAGACTGGTGCGAAGTGCGTGGCGTTCTGCAGTGCCTGAGGTGCAACGACTTACCCTGACGGTATGGCCAGATCTCACCTCACCCTTGCCGCGCTTGCGACATCCGCCGTCCCCGGCCTCGACGTTGCTGCCGCGCAATCGATCGGGTCCGGCGTTCACGGCGACTTCGAAGCCGCGCTGATCGCTGGCGTTGACGGCAAACACTGGATCATCAGGATCCCCACTTCCGAACGGGCCGAAGCCGAACAGTCCGCCGATCTGGTGGCGTTGCGGGCACTCAGCGCAGGGGTAAGGAGCCGGCTTCCATTCTCTGCGTCAGGGTTTGCCGGCCAAGTGCCGGT
This sequence comes from Terrimesophilobacter sp., assembly GCA_039925105.1. Lineage (GTDB taxonomy): Bacteria > Actinomycetota > Actinomycetes > Actinomycetales > Microbacteriaceae > Terrimesophilobacter. The sequence goes on from JBDSZO010000291.1 coordinate 7,501, forward strand.
GGCGGGAACGCGTGCCGTCGTGTACGAATTCGTGCACGGCAACAAGGTTGCACTCGGTGACCTCGCCGCGGGCGGAAACCTTGCGAACTCGATCGGGCAGGCCATCGCCGCAATCCACACCCTGCCAACGAGCTTCATCGCGGATGCCGGACTTCCGGTACTCACCCCCGTCGAGACCCTGCGCAACACGGTGACCATCATGGATCGGGCATCCGCGACAGGCCTGGTTCCAGCATCACTTCTTGGCCGCTGGGAAGGCGCTGCCGAAGATTCCGCCCTGTGGCAGTTCGCGCCTACGGTCATCAACGGTTCGTTGTCCGCCGATTCGTTGCTTGCAGAGGAGGAGCAGGTTTCCGGAATTCTCGGCTGGCAGACGTTGAGCGTTGGGGATCCCGCCCGCGACCTGTTCTGGGTCCTGGGCGCACCCGACGCTGACGTGGCTGACACGGTGATCGACGCGTACCAACAGTCCCGCGGATCCTCCGATCGGCAGATCGGTCGACGAGCACGGCTTTACGCAGAGCTGGAGATCGCCAAATGGCTTTTGCACGGCACCGAGGAACGCAGTACCGTCATCGTCGACGACGCCGTCGCCATGCTGCATGGTCTGGTTGACACCGTGCACCAGGATCTCAATACCTCGTTGAGTCACAACACGATGCCCATCATGGCCGTCGACGAAGTCGAGGCCATGCTCAACCAACGCGGAGCCTGAACCGCTAGAAGTCGCCTTTTCAGCTGACTTCGATCATCACCGGCACCAACTGCCGACGAAGCCGAATGCGCAGTTTCAGGTGCCCAGACCTGGCCAGGATGATCGCGATCACCACGGCAGCCAGCGCTGGCACTGCGCCACAGATCACGGTTGTCGCGCGAACCCCCCACCATTCGGCGAGCACCCCAACAAGTGGCCCGCCAATCGCCTGGCCACCCAAAACCACCATGGCGTAAATCGCCATCACCCGGCCACGGATGATGCGGTTGGATGACATTTGCACGATCGACTCAGCCGCAGTGGCGAACAGCAGTCTGGTGAAACCGATCCCCGCAAGGCACACAAGAAATAGGCCGACACCCGGTGCGAGACCGGTGGCGATGATGGTGAGCCCGAAGAGGCCAGCAGCGAGAATGATGGATCGCAAGCGATACGACATCCGACGGGCTGACGCAATCGCACCCGCAAGAGCGCCAAACGCCGCCGCCGAACTGTACAACCCGTATCCTGCGGCCCCCGACCCGAAAACGTGATCGGCGAACGAGACAAGAAGCACGGGAAGATTCATGCCGAACATGGCCACAAAAGCGAGCATCACGATCGGCCAAAAAATGGTGGGTTTGGCGAGAACGTAATTCCACCCTTGCCGAATCTGACCGGGTGATCGCTGTGCGACCAACGACGGCAACAGTTCGGATCGACGCATCGCCAACAGGGTGATCACGACAACGCAGGCTGCGACAGAGTTGGCAGCAATTGACCATCCGGCACCGACCACCGCGATCAGCACACCACTCACCGCTGGGCCGATAAGGCCGCCGAGGTGGAAGATCGAAGCGTTGATACTGATCGCAGTGCCAAGACGGCCGTGACCCACCATTTCATTCACAAAAACTGCGCGGGCTGGCGAATCAACAACGGCGGTGAAACCCAGAAACAGCGCTGTCGCAAAAACCTCCCACACCTGCACTACGCCGGCAATTGTCACCACCGCCAGAAGCGCACACGCCACCGCGTTGAGCGCCTGAGTGATCACCAGAAGGTGTCGTTTCGAAAAGCGGTCCGCGATGACGCCACCGAGCGGACCGAACACGAGCATCGGCCCAAATTGAAGCGCGACAGTCACACCAACCATCGTGATGCTTGACGTCAACTCGAAAACCAGCCAGTCGATGGCAATCCGCATCGCCCACCCGGAGGTGTTCGAAATCAGCTGAGCACTGACGTACAAGCGATAGTTGTGGATGCGCAGCGAACTGAAAGTGTCACGCCATCGTGGCCGCTGCAGGAGCACGGGAATAGGAGCTGTTGCCAGCTCATCCACTGAGTGCTCAGGAGTCATGGATTTAAGGGTACGGTGCAGCACTCCATTGGTTAGAATTATCGAGCCTATAAGTATCATTACGTTTGTCAATGGAGAAAAGCGTGTTTGAACCAGTCCTGCTCAAGACATTCGTGACCGTCGCCGAGACGCTCAGCTTCACCCACTCGGCAAGCGTTCTTGGGCTCAGCCAGCCGACTGTGAGCCAGCACATCCGCAAACTGGAGATTGCTGCAGGGCGCCACCTGGTAACCAGGGACACCCGCGACGTTCACCTCACCGACAATGGGGACGCGATGCTCGGGTTTGCGCGGACAATCCTCGCCGCACACGACGAAGCCGCAAGCTATTTCACCGGCTCCGCCATGCGCGGACGCCTGCGATTCGGGTCCGCCGACGATCTAGCACTCACCCAGCTTCCGCAGATCCTCCGCGACTTTCGCCAGGTGTACCCGCAGATCAACCTCGAACTGACGGTGAACCAAAGCGGCGCACTATTGCGCAGGCTTCAGGCAGGGCAACTCGACCTGATCTACGTGAAGCAGGAATCTGGCGACACGCTCGGCCGTTTGGTGCGCCGCGACCGGATGGTGTGGGTTGGCCACAAGAGCGTGGCCAGGGACTTCGTCGACCCGGTGCCGCTGATCGTCTATCAGGCACCGAGCCTCAGCCGCACCTACGCGATTCGCGCGCTGGAAAGCGTTGGCAGAACCTGGCGGATCACCTGCAACGTGAGGGAAGTCAACGGGGTGCTTGCCGCGGTGCGCGCCGGAATCGGTGTCGCCGTGTTCCCGCAATCGCTCATCCCGGACGACCTCGTACAACTGCCGGCGGCGGCGGGGCTCCCGGAACTCGGCGATGTCGACTTCACACTCGTCGACAACCCGTCAGCGCCGCGGGAACCGATCGAAGCACTTGCCTCGGCGATTCTGGCGCGCACGGTGAAGTAAGGGCGCGGTCAATCGGCGACATCCTCAGTCCGACGACGTCGACTCCCGCCACCGCTTCAACAGCTCCGCCTCATCGTCAATGTGCGTTGGCGCGATTACCCGATCGTCTGACACGTAGTAGAAAACCGCGTCGACCGTGGTCGGATCAAGGCCCTTCCACCGGGCGAACGCCAGCCGGTACAGGGCGAGCTGCAGTTGGCGGTCGGCCAGTTCGTCGTCAGACTTCGGTGCCTTGCCAGTCTTCCAGTCCACAATCTGGTACCGGCCGTTCCGCTCGTAGATCGCATCGATCCTGCAGATCACCACGCACCCGTCGAACGGCAGGTGTAGCTCGCGCTCCACGTCGACCGGCTTGAGTCCGGCCCACTCCGACTTCTCGAAGACCGCCTGGAGCCGTGCAAGCTCCGCAACTTCCAATTCTGGCGGGTCTACCTCGTGCTGGCCCGGTTCGATCCTGCTCGGGGCACCGTCGTCGATATCGGATTCGACTGACAGCGAGTCAATCGTCTCTGCAGAACCCACAACTCCGGCTCGTTCTTCGACCCAAGCGTGGAACAGCGTGCCGAGGCGACTGGCCCGGTACGGCTTTTCCGGCATGGGGCGGCGCAGGTCAGCGGCGACGGAAGCCGGATCCGTCACGTAATCCTTGAAGCGGCTCGCCGGAATCCGCGTCGGCAACTCACCAAACTCACCGGCATACAGGGCACGCTCGCGTTCGGCAAGCAGAAGCTCCACATCCTCTTGCCAGCGACCTGCTGCCTTCGGCGTTGCCGCACGCACGCGTTCCGCAGCACGCTCAACATCACCGCGTCGATGCCCCAGGGGA
>JBDSZO010000292.1:0-3215 GCA_039925105.1 Terrimesophilobacter sp.
AATGGGCTCGGCGCCGGCTTCATCGCCTACGTGCTCATTCGCGTGGTCCAGGGCCGCGCAAAGGAAATCCACGTACTCATGTGGATCGTTTCTGCCGCGTTCCTGGTGTACTTCGCAGTCGGTGTCATTGAGGCCATCGCCGGATAGCCATTGTCGGGCCCGCGCTAACCTGCGGGCCCGCTCCGGACAATGTTGGTCGTTAGCCAAAAGGTCGCGACACACTGAATATGGTCGGATAGCGTGATTCTGTGGCACTTCACGAAGATCAGGTCACGATCGAATTGGCCACCGTCCGGAGTCTTGTCGATGAGCAGTTCCCACAGTGGGAAAACCTGCCGCTCACTGGACCCCGCGTCGGGGGCACTGTCAACGCGATCTTTCGTATCGGCGAGAATCTCGCAGCGCGCTTTCCCTTGCGAAGACAGCCCGCGGGCGTGGTGCACGATTGGCTTACCCAGGAGGCGATTGCCGCAACCGAATTCGCGTCGGTAGGCACAGTGCGTTCGCCTGAGCCCGTCGCCTTCGGCACGCCAGGTCACGGCTACCCGATGCCGTGGAGCGTGCAAACCTGGATTCCCGGCCATGACGCCACAACTGAAGACCCTGGCCACTCACTCAAATTTGCAACCGATCTCGCGGAGTTGATTGTCGCAGTGCGTGCGACGGAGATTCGTGGGCGAGTTTTCAGTGGCAACGGCCGCGGCGGTCATCTAACGGATCACGACGACTGGGTCGAGACCTGCCTTCACCACAGCACAGCGATGCTCGATACGGCGCGGATTCGCGAGGTTTGGTCTGAGCTTCGGTTGTTGCCCGAGGTCGATGCCGACGCCATGACTCACGGGGATCTGACCCCGGCAAACGTGCTGGTCGCGAGCGGACGGCTGACCGGCATTCTGGATACTGGTGGCTTTTCAGCTGCCGACCCGGCACTGGATCTCGTAGCGGCCTGGCATCTGCTGGAAGCCGATCCGCGAGAACTTTTTCGTTCGACCCTGGCGCCCAGTGAGATTACCTGGCGTCGGGGCATGGCCTGGGCTTTTGAGCAGTCCCTTGGGTTGGTTTGGTACTACGCGCGATCCCACCCGGTGACGAGCAACTGGGGTCGCCGAACTCTTGAAAGAATCCTTGCCACAGAAGATTTCGGTTAGATGAGTGAGCGATTGCGCTGTGCAATCCACATGTTTCTCAACGTCAGCAGGATTGAGGGCATCGCCTAGTACACGTTCGTTCGCCCTTTCCACTCGTCAGCGCACTTCGGTTCTGTTGATGACGTCGGACACGCTCAGTGGTGCCCGACCGAGCCAGTTGATCGTTTCGGCGGTCGAGGTACTCCACTCGTTGGTATCCATGGCGGCTGCAGCGCGGTTCTTTCGGGCGAAACTTGGGTTGACCGGTCGAGCCAGCCCGGCCAGGAGGTGCAGCATCGGGCGTGGTACGTGCCGAACTGTTCCGGTCCAGCCGCGTGCGGCCTGAAGGGCGTGAGCGAGTTCGGTCATCGATACCGGCTCGCCGGCCAGCCGAACCAATTGCCCGCGAAGTGTCGTGCCTGTGGCAGCACGGCTGACGAGCGCTGCGACGTCTGTTGCCGAGACGAATGGAATGGGCTGATCGCCTCGCCCGAAGATTACCGGGCGCCCCGACCTTCCGACGGTCTGAGCGAGGATGCTCAACCAGGTCTCCATAAATGGACCGGCCCGCACGATAGTCCAGGGAACGCCGCTGGCGAGCAAGTACTGCTCTGCGGCGTGCTTGGCGCGGAACAGTTCGAGAGCGCTATCGGCGGAAGCACCAATCACCGAGACCAGAACCACGCTGGCACCGATCGCCGAGGCGGTGTCGATGAGGTTGGCGTTGCCACGGTGGTCGATATCGTACGGCCCAGCGCCGCGGCCGCCGAGGAAACCGTGCATTGCGGAGACGATCACCGATGCACCATCAAACTCCTCGTGCAGGTTGACCTGACGGACGTCTCCCGCGCGCACGTCTACCTGGTCGCCAAACAGGGCGCGAGCGCGCTCGGTGTCGCGGACGAGCACCCGCACACGCTCCCCCCGGAGAAGGAGATCGTAGACCACGTTCCGACCAAGCAGCCCACTGCCACCGACGACCACGATCATGGTTGCCCGATCATGATTGCGCGATCATGGTGATGTTTCCGCGTGTACCTGCTTGCGGATTGCGGCATCGACGTTCGCGCGGTCGTCTTCGTCGACAGGCTCGAGGTAGAAACGAGCCGATATCGCCTGACCGTGCTCTAGACCGAAGATGATCACGCCGCGCATCAGGTGCTGGCTGCCGTCACGTCGGGTGCCGCTCATTTCCCACTCCGACCAAAGGTCGGAGCCGTTGTCCGCCCAGCGCAATACGCTGGAGTGAACATCTGGAACGAATGCGAAAATTTCCCGCCAGTTTGCGCGAACCTGCTCCGAGCCGTGGAAGTCCCGGCCCGGGTGAACGGGTGTCTGATTGCGATAGGCCGCGGCAAAACAGGCCACCAGTGCATCCAGGTCATGGGCGTTCGTGGCGTGCTGGAGTGCAAGGAGGAACGGGTGTGTGTCGGCGTCCATGAGACCCACATTCCGTTACAGTGACCTGTAACTAATATTCTCAGTATGGAGCGAACCATGACCGACGTCAAGAGGAAATACGACGCCTCTACGCGCAGCACCCGAGCAGAACAAGTACGCCAAACCCTGGTCGACACCGCCCGCGAGATGCTGTTGCACGACGGTTATGCGGCCACAACGGTGCCGAACCTCGCGCGGGCGTGCGGGGTTTCCGCAGAATCAGTGTACAAACGCTTCGCCGGCAAATCCGGCCTTGTCCGAGCCGTCGCAGCTCAGGCCCTCCAGGGCGTTGGGCCGGTGGCGGCCGAGACACGCTCCGACGCACTGCCGACAGGCGACCTCGAATCTCTGGTGCGCGGTTGGGGCCTGCTGGCATCGGAGGTCGCACCGCGGGTCGCACCGATCCTACTCATCGTCCACACTGCCGCCGCGCACGACCGAGAAATCGCTGAGCTCCGGGACGAACTCGACGACGCCCGTCGGGCCAGAATGACCGACAACGCACGGCGTATCGCTGACGCCGGGTTGCTACCCGAGGGCCTCTCGATCGAGCGGGCCGGCGACATCCTCTGGACCTACAGCTCTCCCCAGATTTATGACCTTCTCGTGCTGCGCAGCGGCTGGAACCTCGACCAGTACGCCAAC
>JBDSZO010000293.1:0-2457 GCA_039925105.1 Terrimesophilobacter sp.
TCGTGCTGCCGGTGTCGTTTGCCGAAGGTGTCACCTACATCGTCGTGTACTCGCTCGGGCTTGCCGCAACGCTGCTGATTGTCGGCCTGCTCGGCCAGGCGTTTGCGCGCAAGCTCGGCTGGTTGACAAACCCGGCCGGATGGCTGCGCAAGACGATCGGAATCTTGTTGGTTCTGGTCGGGCTGGCCGTCATTGCCGGCCTCGACAAACAGTTTCAGACTTTCGTCCTTGAGTCAGGCTGGTACGACCCGATCGCCCAGTTCGAGCAGTCCATCACCGGGTAAAACGGTGGTCGACGGCGGCAGAAGTATCTTCCCGAACACCATGGCCCTCTTGGTATCGTGATGGGATGCCGCTCTGGATCTGCAGTGCCTGCGCAGTCGAGTATCCGGAAACCGCTAATGCCCCAGCACACTGTGCACTCTGCGAGGATGAACGCCAGTTCGTGCCGCCCGCAGGCCAGAGGTGGACTTCGCTCGAACAGTTGAGTTCTGAAGGCCACCAGATTGAGCACACACAGGTCGAACCGGGCCTTCACACCCTGTGGGCTGAGCCCAAAGTCGGAATCGGGCAACACGCCCATCTGGTGCAGACGGATGCCGGCAACCTGCTCTGGGATCCGCCCGGTTACGTCGACGACGAGGCCGTGCGGTGGATTCGCGGCCTTGGCGGAGTTGTCGCCATCGTCGCAAGCCACCCGCACATGTTCGGCGCCCAGGTCTCGTGGTCGCACGCCCTCGACGGCGCAGACGTGCTTGTGGCCGACGCGGATCGCGCGTGGGTGCAACGTGACGATGCAGCGATCCGCACCTGGTCGGGCGACCTCGAACCGCTACCCGGTGTCACCGTGCGCACCGTTGGCGGGCACTTTCCCGGCAGCTCTGTCGTCCATTTCACCGGCGCGGACGGCAAGGGAGTGTTGCTCTCCGGCGACACAATCTTTCCTGGTCCGAGTGAGAAGTGGGTCACGTTCCTGCGCAGCTATCCGAATGACATCCCGCTGTCTGTTGCCGTCGTTGAGCGTATCGTCACCGCAGTGAACCGTTTTGACTACGACCGCATATACGGAAACTTCGGACAAACCGTTCGGACGGATGCGCGCGGTGCGGTGCGCAGGTCGGCTGACCGCTACATCGGGTGGGTGAACGGAGACTTCGACCACCTCACCTGAACCAACTGCCGTTAGCGCTAAGAATTACGGATGGCCTGTTCGAGTCGCTCAACCTTGCCGGTGAGCTCGCCGGTGTGGCCGGGACGGATGTCGGCCTTTAACACCAACGACACCCTGGTGCCGAACGCGCCGACCGCCTCCGTCGCCCGTTTGATGACGTCGAACACCTCATCCCACTCGCCCTCAAGGGTGGTGAACATCGAGTCGGTGTGGTTGGGCAGACCAGAGTCGCGCACCACTTTCACTGCCGCCGCGACCGCGTCGTGAAGCGAGTCGTCTGTATTACTCTCTGCGCCACCACTCGGCGCTACCGAAAATGCCACCAACATTGCAACTCCTTAATCTTGGCCGAAATCACCCGCTACCAAGCACCATCCAACACCGTTTCACTGTGCATGCGATCAGCATGACCTAAAGGCACCGTTGGGCTGGATTGTGGCGGTGCACTGGCGGAGACTGGAACGATGCCGGAGTTACCGGAAGTTCATGCCCTCGTGTCGGATCTTGGCGCGCGTTTGTCCGGTCGCACGGTCGCGCGGCTCGACATCATTGCGTTCGCTGCGCTGAAGACCTTCGACCCGCCAACTTCTGCCCTTAGTGGCAAAACCGTTGGCAATGTCACTCGCCATGGCAAGTTTCTCGACGTGAGCATCGGTGAACTGCACCTGGTGATGCACCTGGCGCGAGCCGGCTGGATCCGTTGGCGTGACGAAGCGCCACAGCGGATCGCCCGGCCCGGCAAGACACCGCTCGCGGCTCGCCTGGTTCTGGATGATGGATCCGGGATCGACATCACCGAGGCGGGCACCAAGAAGTCTCTGGCGATCCACATCGTGCACTCCCCGACCTATGTGCCAGGGATCACCCGCCTCGGCCCAGACCCGCTCGCCGACGCTTTCACTATTCAGGACTTCATGGGAATTCTCAAAGCCGGCGGTCGCAAGCAGGTCAAGGGTTTGCTGCGCGACCAATCGGTGATTGCGGGTATCGGCAACGCGTACTCTGACGAGATCCTGCACGCGGCACGAATGTCGCCGTTCAAGCCGGCATCCATGGATGCGGACGATGCCGCGTGCTTGTTCGACGCCATGCAGGCGACGCTGCGAGGGGCAATCGAGCGCGCGGACGGACTCTCGGCGTCCGAACTTAAGCGGGAGACGAAGTCTGGCCTGAAGGTGCACGGCCGCACGGGCGAAGCGTGCCCGGTGTGCGGAGACACCGTTCGGCAGGTCATCTACACCGATTTGACGTTCCAGTACTGCCCGAGCTGCCAAACCGGCGGAAAG
>JBDSZO010000294.1:0-1511 GCA_039925105.1 Terrimesophilobacter sp.
AACTCGCAGCCCGCACCGGAGCGACACTGCGGTTCATCGGAATCGACGATGACGGCCACCTGTTGATGGACGAGGCTGCGGCCGTGATCGGCGAGCACACAAGGGTGCTCGCCTTCACTCACGTCTCAAATGTGCTCGGGTCGATCACACCAGTGGCCGAGCTTGTGTCGCTGGCCAGGGCAGTCGGTGCACTGGTCGTGCTGGACGCGTGCCAGTCAGCGCCTCACCTCCCGCTGAATGTGAAGGAACTCGACATCGACTTCGCGGTGGCCAGCGGCCACAAAATGCTCGGCCCGCTCGGAATCGGTGTGCTGTATGGCCGTGCTGAGTTACTGGATGCATTGCCCCCGTTCCTGACCGGCGGCTCCATGATCACTTCGGTGACTATGGAACATTCGGAATACCTTCCTTCACCGGCGCGCTTCGAGGCCGGAACACCACCGGTCGCGCAGGCGATCGGTCTCGGCGCGGCGGTCGACTATCTGGTGAACCTCGGAATGGGTCGTGTGCACGAACGCGATGCCGAGCTTGGCCAGGTACTCGCCGTCGGCCTCACAGAACTTCCCGGCATCCGACTGCTTGGCCCACCTCGTGGCGAACAGCGCGTCGGCCTTGCGAGCTTCGTGGTTGACGGGGTGCATCCGCACGACGTTGGCCAGTTCCTGGACGAGCTTGGTATCGCGGTTCGGGTCGGGCATCACTGTGCGCAACCCCTACACCGCAGGCTCGGGGCGACCGCTTCAACTCGTGCGAGCACGTCGGTCTATACGACCCGGAAAGAAGTTGCGGCCTTCATCGATGGCGTTGGCCGGGTGAGGGAATTCTTCCGAGTGTGACCCGCTCGGTCGTGACTGACGGGCGCTTCTGCGCCCTGATCGACTTACAGGCCAAGCACGCGACGCAACCCGCGATCAATCTCATCAAGAAGGCTGTCCGGGATTCGCGCAGCGTTGTCACTCAGATCGACTTTGTTGAGCGTGACAAGCGCCGTAACGTTTGCGACGGAGTCGCGTGGAAGTCCGGTTGCGGTTGAGGGTAGGAACACGTTGCCAGGCATTGTCGCTAAGGCAGTGTTCGAAGTGATCACCGCAACCAATACAGTCGACAATCGGCTCTCGTTGTATGGGGTGGACTGAATGACCAGAACGGGTCTTCGGTTCGCTGGTCTGCTACCGACTGGGTCGCCAAGGTCCGCCCAGTAGACCCCACCGCGTTCGATCACCACTCCTCGGTGCCGTCTGCCAAAACTCGTCGTCCGGCCTCAACGGCAGCGACACCGGAGTCGTCATTGTCGATCCCAGCCAGGGCTTCATCGATCTGTTTCGTCACGGAAACCGCGTCCAATTCGTCAAGATAACTGTTAGCCGCTCGGGCAAAGAACTCTGAACGACTCATACCAAGGTCAATCGCGCGACGCGAGGCTCGGTCGAAAGTTTCGTCTGGAAGAGAGATTGCGGTCTTCATGTCTTCAGTATAACCGGGTATGACCGTAAGCTCGCGCTGACCGATCC
>JBDSZO010000295.1:0-18386 GCA_039925105.1 Terrimesophilobacter sp.
GTCGCGTCGTAGACAGTCGCCTCGTCGCTCCGTGGCACGAGTTCCCCAAACCATCGTGCGAGCCGCTCGGGTGAAGTTATTGCCTCCCAAAGGTCATCTGGCAAGGTCGGATAAACAGTGTCGACCGCAATGACACCCACCCCGTTCTCGATCCTCGTTTGCCCGTTGACTTGGCTGGTGATCATGATGCCCCATTAACCACTGTCACCAAACCGGCAGCGCGCAAAGCACGCGACGCATCCGAATTTGCCGAGTGCCCTGCGGCATCAGATCGAGTTCGCTGGTAACGCGGAACCCGCACCGCTCGTAGAGCGCCCGCGCGTGGGCGTTGTGCTCGGCAACCCACAAAGCCACATGCGGCGCACCGTCGACTCGCGCCAAACTCACCAGGTGGTAGATGAGCGACTCCCCCACCGACTGGCCCCGGTGGGCCGGATCGACCCACATGGCGACGACCTCACGCCCACCCTGCTCGTGCGGATCCCGTTTGATGCTGGCGGTGCCCACCACCTCAGTGTCCTGCCAGGCGAGCGCAATCGATGTTCGGGCCATTCGTGCGCGCCACACATCCTCACCGTCTTCGCGCTCACCCTGAAGGGTTGAGCAGAAAGCATCAGGCGCCTGCGCAAGTGCTCGCAGGCGGACATCCCGGCACAGTTCCCACTGGTCCAGGTTTGCCACGCGGATCTCCACGGTCACCCGGCGGTCACCGGCTCATTCGTGAGCCGCGCCACCGGCACGGAAAGTGAAGACGACCCACGCACCAGATGCCCCCTCAGGTTTTGCTGGATAGTGTAGACCCGCAGCGACACACTGGAATCAGCAAACCCTGCGAACCGACCGAGAAGAGCACCAGATGGCATCACCCACCGAAGGCCGCGTCGCCGTCTACATCGATTTCGACAATATCGTGATCTCCCGGTTTGAGCAGGAGAACGGGCGCACCCGCGGCCCATCACTGAAGCTCAACGACATCACCGCAGAGACAGTTGCCGCGGACACGAAGTTGGCGGAGCAACTCGACAAGGCACAGGTTGACCTTGGCGCTGTGCTGGATTTCGCATCCTCGTTCGGCGCACTCGCCGTCAGCCGCGCCTACGCGGACTGGTCGCTTTACGTCAACTCGGCTTATCGTGAACAACTCATGAAGCGGGCCGTGGACCTCGTGCAATTGTTTCCTGCGGTGCGTCCGGCAAAAAACGGTGCCGACATCCGCCTCGCCGTCGACGTCGTCGAAGACCTGTATCGCCTGCCGGATCTCACGCACGTTGTGATAGTCGCGGGTGATTCAGACTACATCCCCGTCGCACAACTGTGTAAGCGCCTTGGGCGCTACGTTGTCGGGATCGGTGTTGCCGGAGCAACCAGCCGATTCCTCGCCTCCGCGTGTGACGCGTTCGCCGACTACGACACGCTACCCGGTGTTGACGATGCCGATGCCAATACGGAGGCGGCGCCCGCCACGAAAGCGCTCGGAGGCGAAGACCCCTCGGCTTCGCCGTCAGGTGTAAAACGGCCCGGCAAACGGGTAAGCGACCAGCCAGTGGCAAATGATGGCAACAAGTCACCCGTCAAACCAGCCGCACAGCGTGCTGCGACCGATCTGCTTCGGCGGGCGCTTCGACTCGGAGAGTCCAAAGACGACGTCGACTGGATGTCGAGCTCCGCCGTCAAGAACCAGATGCTGAGAATGGATCCATCCTTCCAGGAGTCAGCCCTGGGATACAAAACGTTCACCGAATTTGTGAAATCTCGACACAATCTGGTCGAACTCAAGGAAGAAGGCCAGCTTCGGCTTATCCGCCTGCGCGTTGCGCCAGAGTAGACCTCTTCTCCTCCACAGGCCGCACAAAAACGAGTTATCCCAAGATTTGGTTGAACCCCTTTAGATGTGTGTTCGATCATGGGAAACTTGTTACATGTCAACCTCCGCAGATCAGTTCAGGGCCTCTCTGGGCATAGTTTTGTCTGCGTGCGCGGAACTTGCCGCAAAATCGTCCACAGCACGCGCACTCGACGACCGCGCGTTGATTGACGCGCAGCGCGCAATAGCTACGGCTCGACGGAATCTCGACGCCAGTTCTGCAGTACTTGCCGGCGAGGTCGTGGCTCGCTCGACTGTAAATTCTGGCCTGTCTGGCCTCGCCAGAAGAGAAGGTTTTCGAACGGCCGAAGCACTCATTCAGCACACAACCGGGAGCACCTCTCGCGATGCGGTGACACTTGTCCGCGCCGGGACAATGATCAATGACGCAGTCGCCGTCGAAACCGCGGAACGTCTAAGCGCACTTGGTGGAACGTCGGAGCCTGACACGAGCGGCCTCACTGAGTCATGGCTGGCCACCGTGGGTCGAGCAATCACCAACGGTGACCTGTCGATCACTGCTGCGGAGTCGATCCGCAATGGACTGGGGCGTCCCGGGCCAGGCGTCGATGCCAGTGCTCTGCACAACGCGGCACGCACACTGCTTGATATCGCAAAAGACATGACACCCGACCTGCTATTCCGGTCCGCGCGGTCGTTGCGCGACGAACTTGACGCGGACGGCATAGCTCAACGCGAACAAGCACGTCGCGCGCAACGTTCGTTCCGGCGCTGGCGCAAACCAGACGGAATGACCCGCTACAGCTGGGACCTTGACCCAGAAGGCGCTGCACTCGTTGATGACATTTACGATGCCATGACCTCACCTCGACGCGGTGGACCACGTTTCGTCGACAAAGATGACCAAAGTCGGGCGGAATCGATTCAGGCTGACTCACGAACCACAGACCAGCTCGCCTCCGACGGAATGCTCGCACTGCTGAGAATTGCCACCGATGTCGAGGATGACCCGCGAGCAAGAACTGTTCTGGGACGAGCGCGGCCGGCAGTACGAGTGCTGGTCTCTGCAGAAGATCTAAAAAATCGCACCGGACACGGTTGGATTGAAGGCCACGTCGACCCGGTCTCGATCGACACCGTCGAACGGATCACCTGCGGCGCCGGAATCGTGCCCGTCGTGTTTGACAACAACGGTCAAGCAATCGATGTCGGGCGCGAACAGCGACTTTTCACCCGGCGCCAGCGCATAGCCTTGGCCGCCAGAGACGGCGGATGTCGGTGGCCAGGATGTGAACGACCGCCATCATGGACAGAAGCCCACCACATCAAACAGTGGAAACGCGACACCGGTCTCACCAATCTTGCCAACGGAATACTTCTCTGCCGGCACCATCATGTGCTCCTCCACGACAATCACTGGGAGATTCACCAACGCGACAGCGAATACTGGCTCACCCCACCGCCAGGCAACACCATCACAACAACACCCGCACCAATGCCCACCAAAAGTGATGCCCTGCGTGCACTCACACCGGCACGGGCATCCCGATCCCAGTCGCTGAATGCCCGCGCGATCACTCAGTGCGCGGCGCTATTTCGAGAAACTTCTCCGGAACGCGGGCCGACTCATGCGGGCCGCTCCCATCCAATCCATAAAACGTCTCATCGAACTCAACAATCCACGACGGGTCATCAGCGGTCGGAGGATTCCAGTACACAGCACCCAAATCCTGACCGGGAGCAATAATCACACCGACCGGATCCTCCTGGGGAACAAACGCGCCATCGCCACGATTGAGGCGAACCACCACCTGAACACCGATCCCAAAGTCCCGCGAATCCTTAGCTTCCACAGAACCAGTTTTACATGCACTCGCGTCCCGCGTCGGCGTACCCTGAAAACCATGGGTGTACCTCCGCTGGGCTTGCTACTGGACGTTGACGGTCCAATCTCGAGTCCCGACCTACGGCGGATCGCGATCCCGAGCATCGTCAGCGACCTTGTCACTCTGGCAGCAGCGGGCGTCCCCATCGCTTTCATCACGGGGCGAAGCGACACCTTCATGCGCGAGCAGGTTGTTGAACGACTCGTGAACGCCGGACTGCCGGAAGGCGTGCGGATGTTTGGTGTCAGCGAAAAAGGCGCCGTATGGTTCCCGATTACCGCCGACGGAATCGGAACAATCGAGATCGACCACAGCGTCGCACTACCCGCCGACTACACGTCCGAATTTCTTGAGATCGCCCAGCAACGCTTCAGTCAGGAAATGTTCTTCGACACCACAAAGCACGCCATGATCTCCCTCGAACAGAATCCCAACCTCGACAACGCCAGCTACCGCGCCGCACAAGCCCAAATTAATCAGATCGCATTCGATCTGCTCGTCGAATACGGGCTTGGCGCTAGATACGGCGACCAGGAGTTTCCGGACGCCAACGGCCTGATCAGTTACCGGGTCGACCCAACCATCATCTCCACCGATGTCGAATCTGTTGAGCTCAACAAGGACCGCGGTGCCAGACGGGCAGTCGACTACTTTCGCGCCGGAGGCGAACTTCCGAACCTCTGGCGAACGGTCGGCGACTCGCGAACCGACTACCTCATGGCCGACTACCTGTACGAATCCGGATTCGACGTCGCCCACGTCGACGTCCGTCCAACCGACGGCATCCTCGATCGGCCGTACCGGATCATTACCGAAAACCACGCAATTCACGACGACGCCGGTGCAGCGTTTCTTCAACATTGGGTTCGCACATTGCGCGGATAAGCACGCTGCTGGGTTAATCTGAGCGGGTGACCCTCAGCGCAAATCCGACGCGAATCCTTCTCGTCGAGGACGACCCGGAAATGGGCGAATTGTTAATCAGGGGCTTGGGTGCCGAAGGTTATGACGTGCGCCTCGTCGTTAACGGCGTAGACGCGCTGATTGACGTGAGCGCCGACACCCCGGCTCTCGCCGTCATCGACGTCATGCTGCCCGCGATGACCGGATTTGAACTGTGCAGACGGATTCGCTCGTCCGGAGCCGAAATGCCGATCCTGTTGCTGACCGCCCGAGACAGTGTTGACGATCGCGTGTTCGGCCTGGATTCCGGCGCCGACGACTACCTCACGAAACCATTCGCTTTCGCAGAACTCAACGCGCGAATTCGCGCCCTCCTCCGTCGCGACAGCGCCGCCGGAAAGCTCACAGTGGAGGTCGGCACCCTCAAGCTGGACTCACTTGCCACCAGCGTGACCCTCGGGAATACGCGGCTGCAATTGAGTCCGAAAGAGTTCGCCCTACTTCGCATGCTCGCGATCAATGCGGGGCAAGTGGTGACCCGCTCACGCATTCTCGACGAAGTGTGGGGCGGCACGCAGAACATCGACGCAAACATTGTCGACCAGTACGTCAGCTACCTTCGCCGCAAGATTGGCCAGCAGAAACCCGGGATCAGTCTCGCCACCGTGCGCGGACAGGGGTATCGACTGGAGACACAATGATGATCCTCGACCGCCTCTCCATCCGATGGCGGATCACCCTGGGGAGCCTCCTCATCTCGGCGGTCCTCTTCGGGCTCGCCGGGTTCGCGTTTCGCGCAGAAATCGTGTCGATCCTCTCGTCAACAACCCAAACCGTTCTCAAGCACGATGCCGCCCCCATCGTGACCGAAATCTCAAACGGGGCCGCCACCATTGATACGCCGGGTCGCGGCCAATTGGTGAGCGTCGTTGGACCGGATGGCACTGTGAAAAAGTCGACGTTCCCTGACGACCTGAGCGCGCGACTGGACGAAATACTTCGATTCAGCGGCGAAACCCGCGAATTCGTCGCCGGCGACGACACCTACCTGGTACGCACACAATCCGTGAACACCGCAGGCGGAAACTGGAGCGTCGTCACCGCTCGCAATCTGGACGCGTCGACACTGTTGCTGGGATCGATCACGACGGCCATGGTGATCGGAGCAGCGATCCTCATTGTTGGATTCGGGGTCGCCTCCTGGCTGATGATCGGTGCTGCACTCAAGCCAGTGGCACGCCTACGCGCGCAAGCAGAAACCCTGAGCAAGGGAGGAACCTCAGAACCACTGCATGTTGGCCCGGCCCGGGATGAACTTTCTGCCCTCGCCGAAACCCTGAACGAGTTCATTGACGACCAGCGTGCAACATCGGCGAGGGAACGGCAAATGGTGTCCGACGCGAGCCACGAACTCCGCAGCCCCATCGCGGTGCTGATGGCCCAGCTTGAACTCGCGCACCTCAGCAGCGGTGATGCTGCAGCGTTGGAGGCCGAAATCTCGACCGCGCAGACATCGACGCGACGCATCGCCGACCTTGCGACGCGCCTTCTTGAACTCTCGACACTGGAGTCGAGCCTCAGCACAGCGATCAGTAGTTGGGATGAGCTGTCGAGAGAGCTGGGCGAAGCCGCCGACCGGGCCCGCGTTATGGGCTCGAGTTCCGACGTGAACGTCAACTTTCGCGTTGAAAGCGAAGTCGAGGAAGGCTCCGCTGGGTACCCGCTTGCCGTGTCCCGGTTCGGCCGGATCGTCGACAACCTTTCCGGAAACGCCGTCGCTGTGCTGCCACACGGTGGCGAACTCACACTCATTCTCGTCCGGCGCGAACAGCAATTGGAACTTCGTGTCGAAGACAACGGCCCGGGGATTCCGGAAGAGTTCATCCCGCGTGCGTTCGATCGCTTCACCCGGCCGGACGAGTCACGAAACCTGGCCACCGGTGGCAGCGGGCTCGGTCTGGCAATTGTTCGAGCAATCGTTATCCAGGCCGGTGGCACGGTGCGGCTCACCAACACTCATCCGGGACTCACCGCGCAGGTGGTCATTCCAGAATCCCGAAGCGAAGAAACACTTTCGCAAACCTGAGAACATTCTCAGACCGTAAAGCCCCAATCCGAAGCATTCCCCGGACTGGTGCGGGCAGCATGGCGTTGTGGCCACGTTTTTGCTCGAACACTCCGATCGCGACAGACCAGAACTTGGCGTCGTGGCTTCGACGCGACCCAACTCGCAGGCCATTCGTCGTCTTGCCAGCCTGCTCGGAGTGACCGGGTTCCTGGTTTCCTTCGCAGGCTCCTGGATCCCGTCATTGTGGGGCGACGAAGCGGCGAGCGTCATGTCCGCCGAAAGGTCGCTGCCGTCACTGTTCGACATGGTCATGCACGTCGACGCCGTGCACGGCACCTACTACCTGCTTCTGCACTTCTGGGTTGACCTTTTCGGCGCCTCCCCCGTTTCTGTGCGACTTCCCAGTGCGTTGGCTGTCGGATTCGCGGTCGCAGGAACGGTTCTGCTGGCAAACGAACTGTTCTCTCGCAGAGTCGCGACCATTGCCGGAATTCTCAGTGTGCTGCTCCCCCGCTTCACCTACATGGGGGCGGAGGCCAGGTCTTACGCCTGGTCCGCGGCCGCTGCAGTGCTCTTGACCTATTTGATAGTGAAGTTGGTTCGCGCCCGATCGTCGAAAAAGATCGCCTGGATCGTCTACGCGGTTGGCCTGGCACTCGGCATATACCTGTTCCTGTACCTTGCGTTGCTGATAGTGGTTCATGGCGTGTATCTGTTGGTAAGCCGCCCCGAGCGCCACACGATTCGTCGGTGGACATTGGCCACACTTCTCGGCGTTCTCCTGTCAACACCGATCATTGTTGTGGCGATCACCCAGCGCCACCAGATCGCATTTCTGGCCCATCGTACGAGGGTGACTGTCGCACAGATCGTGAGTGGGCAGTGGTTTGATGGCCGCTGGATTGACGGCCATGGTGTGAACAGTCCTGTGCTTGGCGTCTCCTGGCTTGCCGTAGCCTGCTGGGCACTCATCGCGGTCGCGGTTATTGCCGCCGCACGGGGGCACTACCGGCGGATTCCGATGGTTCTCGTCGGCGCCTGGCTCGTTTTGCCGACCGTCATCCTGCTCGCAGGTAACGCCATGCTGGCACCGATGTACACCAACCGGTACCTAAGTTTTTGCGCGCCCGCTGCCGCAATTCTCGTCGCGGCCGGGATCGCAGCACTTCCGCGCCGGTGGATGCGTGGTGCCGCGATCGTCATCGTGCTTTCGCTGGTTTTGCCGGGCTACATCGCTCAGCGCACCGAATTTGGTAAGCCGGGCGGAAGTGACTGGGCAGCCGTGTCAGCGGTCATCGGGCACGATGCTCGCCCCGGTGATGCCATCGTTTTCGACAACTCGGTAAAACCATCCTGGCGACCGCGGCTTGCCATGCATACCTACCCAGAGGACTACCGAGGGCTAAATGACGTCGCACTCCTGACACCGTTCGAACAGACCACGGGTCTCTGGGACTCGGTCGAACCACTTCCACAGGTCGCATCGCGTTTGGTTGGCGTGTCCAGGGTGTGGGCGTTGGAAACAAAAGGCACAGACCAAAAGTCTGCTGGCTCTGACCTGAGGGTGCTGGCGGCCGACGGATTCACCGTCATCACGGAGATCCCGATCCATCGCACCATCGTCTACGAACTTGTCAGGAGTTCCTCGTGAACAACACCCTCGTCATCATTCCGACCTATAACGAGCGCGAGAACCTGCGATCGATCAGCGCGAGAGTGCTCGCGCAGGTGAACACACAGTTGCTCATCGTTGATGATGCATCACCGGACGGAACGGGCGAACTTGCCGACGAACTGGCGGCGGAGAGCCCCCTCATCCACGTGCTTCACCGTGACGGTAAGCGGGGCCTCGGAACGGCCTATTGCGAGGGGTTCGAGTGGGGGCTCGCCCAGGGTTTCGACATTCTCGTCGAGCTCGACGGCGACGGTTCGCACCAACCTGAGCAGCTCGATCGGCTCCGCGAACAACTGGATCATGCAGATCTGGCGATCGGGTCGCGGTGGGTCCCCGGCGGGAGTGTCGTGAACTGGCCGGCGAGACGCCGCCTGCTTTCGCGCGCGGGGAGCATGTACGCACGCGCCGCACTCGGGCTGCCGTTTCGGGACATCACCGGAGGGTACCGAGCGTTCACCGCGCCAGCATTGCGCAGGCTGGATCTCGACTCTGTCGCAAGCCAAGGCTATTGCTTCCAAATCGACATGCTGCGTCGTGCCAATACTGCGGGATTGCGAATCGCCGAAGTCCCGATCACCTTCATTGAACGCGAGTTTGGTGAATCCAAAATGAGCAAGGGCATCGTCTCTGAAGCGCTCATCAGGGTCACCGAGTGGGGAATGCACGCGGCGCAGGAACGTATTGTCGCCTCACGGTTGTGGAAACTTTTCGTTCAAATTGCGCTGTTCTGTCTCGTCGGAGGGATCGGCTTCATTGTGGATGTCGGCGTGTTCAACGTGCTGCGGCTCGGCCCCTTCGCGCCACACAATGTGAGCGGTGGTCCTGTCCTCGCAAAACTGGTGTCGACGAGTCTGGCGATTGCCGTCACCTGGGCTGGCAACCGATATTGGACGTTCCGTGATCAGCGACGAGACGACGTCCGCCGGGAAGCAATCGAATATGCGGTGGCAAGCGTCGCCGGGGTGGTGGTTTCGATAGCCTGCCTCTGGGCAACCCACTACGTGTTTGGATTGACCAGCGTTCTCGACGATAACCTTTCCGCGAACGTGCTTGGGCTCGCCTTGGGCACCCTCGTGCGTTTCGTCCTGTACCGTTCGTGGGTTTTTGCGCGTCCCGGCATCCCGGAACCGGTGTCAGTCGCGGCGCAGGAGATCGATTCTGGCCTGCAATTGCGCAACACTGGCCTGGGAGACCGGCGGGCCGCCAACACGCCTGCGCAATTCGGCATGAATGTGTCCGTGGGGTTGCCCGGATCGCCTCGCACGCAGGGCGACCAGGCTGTTGAGCAGGCTCCTCTGTTCCTTGAGGCTCCGATACAGCGGTTGTGACTCTGGTGAAGGCCGTCCTGTGCCTCGGCGCACCTGGCGGGCCTGACGTTGCCGCAGCAGTTCACGTACCTGATCGGGCTCGAGAATTCCTGGAATACCGATGAAATCGAGCTCTTCCGGCGTGCCAACCGCTGCGGCGGATCCAAACTCCGCTCCCCCGTACAACGCGCGATCGAAGTTTGCGTTGGATTCGATGGCCGTGAACTCGAACCCGTCGATCGATGACTGTGCTCTTTCGGCGCGATTCGCCTCAGAGAACGCATCGTCGTCGAGCAGCACCTCTTCGACGTCGGTGGACGCCTGGCGATCCAGCGCGTGGTCGCGTTCGCGCTCAAGGTTGTTGGCCAGGGTGAGCAGCGGTGGAACGCTGGGCAGGAAGATGGACGCTGTTTCACCGCGGCGGCGGCTTCGCACAAAACGTCCGATCGCCTGAGTAAAGTACAGCGGTGTTGCGGCCGACGTTGCATAAACGCCAACGCCAAGCCGCGGGATATCAACCCCCTCGGATACCATACGCACGGCAACCATCCAGCGACGAGTGCTGTTCGCAAAGTCGGCGATGCGCTCGCTGGAACGTTTTTCGTCGGAGAGCACAACAGTTGCTGTTTCGCCGGTGAGGTCTTTCAAAAGTGCCGCGTAAGCACGTGCAGCGTGCCGGTCGGTCGCGATGACCAGTCCGCCGGCATCTGGGACGGCAGACCGCACCTCGCTGAGCCGCCGATTAGCCGCACGGAGAACCGATGGTACCCACTGCCCTTGCGGATCCAACGCCGTGCGCCACGCCTGGGCTGTCACATCCTTCGTGTCGCCCTCCCCCAGGTTCGCCAGCATTTCGTCGCCAGCGCGCGTGCGCCACCGCATGCGACCGGCGTAGGCAAGAAAGATCACCGGGCGAACGACACCATCCGCCAACGCCCGGCCATATCCGTAGCTGTAGTCGGCCCTGGACGTGCGAATCCCCTGCTCGCTGGGGTGGTAGCTGACAAAGGGAATCGGTGCTGTGTCTGACCGGAAGGGGGTACCGGTGAGCGACAACCGCCGGACTGCCGGCTCGAACGCCTCCCGGATGCCGTCCCCCCAACTGAGCGAGTCGCCACCATGGTGCACCTCGTCGAGAATTACCAGCGTGCGAGCGCTTGTCGTTAAAGAGCGGTGCAGCTCTGGCCGCAACGCGATTTGGGCGTAGGTGACCGCGAGGCCGTGGAAGTGCCGGGACTGTCGACCCTGACTGTTGCGGAACCCGGGGTCAAGACGCACACCGACGCGATGTGCAGCATCCGCCCACTGACGCTTAAGATGCTCGGTCGGCGTGACAACGCAGACCCGGTCAATGAGTCGTCTGGCGAGCAGCTCGGTGACGACTCGCAGGGCGAAAGTTGTTTTCCCCGCTCCCGGGGTCGCCGCGACGAGAAAATCGCGAGAATCCTGTTCAAAATAGCGTGACAACGCTTCGGCCTGCCACGCGCGCAGCTTCTCGGCGGTGCCACGCGCTGCGCGCTCCGGAAAGGCAGGAGAAAGATGTTCAGCGGCAAACGTTCCAGGTGGGCGGGACGTCGGCTCGGAACTCACTTAACGAGACATTACCGCCTGCCAGTGACACCGCATGACAGGAACACACCACGCTAACGACACCGCTAGGTGCGACGCCTACCTCTGGTAAGGAAGCCCCAAATCACGAGCACGACGAGCGCTCCGATGATCGCGATCAACCAGGATTGGATTGACCAGAACTCGTCGTAGCCGATCTTGAAGATCGCCCCGGCTAGCCAACCTCCGATAAGCGCGCCAATCACTCCCAAAATGAGAGTCGCGATCCAACCTCCGCCCTGCTTGCCAGGAAGAATCAACTTCGCAATCGCACCTGCAATGAGCCCAAGAATGATGAAGGACAACCAACCCATGACGACCTCCCAGTCGATCTGTGTCGCTCGCGGGCGTCCGCGACCGCCCCACCAGCATTCCATGTCCCCCAAACGGGGGCAATAGCTGCGACGAAATGCGTCACAGGATCACCGACTCCGGCTTTGAGTTGTGCGTCGCCTAAGGCACTCTAGAAGGATGATTCCGCAACACCCGTGGTCCCGCTATGTAGCGCTCGGTGACTCCTTCACGGAGGGCATCGGTGATCCTGAACCGAGGAGCATCGGCGGAAATCGGGGTTGGGCCGACCGCGTCGCTGAAACCCTGAGCACGCAAACCGTGGACTTCGCGTACGCGAATCTTGCTGTTCGTGGCCGACTTCTCCAGCAGATCATGAGCGAACAGGTCGAAAGTGCTCTTCAGTTGCGCCCGGACCTCGTGACGATTTCGGCTGGCGGAAACGACATCATCCGACCGGGAACCGACCCTGACGACATCGCACAAAGGCTGGAGAGCGCCGTCGAACGTCTCCGGTCGGATGGTGCGACGGTGGTGTTGTTCAATGGTCCGGACATTGGGATGACACCGGTGCTGCGCCGTTCGCGCGGCAAGGTCGCCATCTATAACGAGAACCTGCGTGCCGTTGCCCAGCGCCACGATGCGATTGTCGCCGACATGTGGGCGTTGCGGGAGTTGAAGGATCCGAGAATGTGGGCCCCGGACCGCCTGCACTTTTCCCCCGTCGGACACCACACCATTGCCCGCATGGTCTTGGCAGCGTTGGGGGTCGAGAACGACCTTGAACCGTACGCCCCGCAACCTCTGTCTCCCGTTTCGTGGCGGAATGCCAGGGCTGAGGATGTTGGTTGGGCGCGCGAATACCTGTTTCCGTGGGTGGTCCGCAGAGTCAGGCACCAGTCCTCAGGGGACGGTATTAGCCCGAAACGTCCAGACGCGTCGGGCTTCGAACCCCTTTAGCGACCGAACTGGGCCGACGCTGGGCAGTCGAACGGATCGCCGCCTGCCGCCAGTCCGACCCTGTTGAGGTAGCGCACCACAATTCCGTACGACTCGCCGATCGACGTCGCGGTGTAAGAGATGTTGTGGGCTTCGCAGTACTCGCGAGCAATTTCGGCCGCCCGAGCCAGGTGCGGCCGGGGCATGTTCGGAAACAGGTGATGTTCGATCTGGTAGTTGAGACCGCCCATGAACGAGTCCATAAGCCATCCGCCCTTGATGTTGCGGGAGGTGAGGACCTGCCGGCGCAGAAAGTCGACCTTGGTGTCGTGCGGGAGGATCGGCATGCCCTTGTGGTTTGGTGCGAATGACGCCCCCATGTAGAGGCCAAAGACGGCGAGTTGTACTCCGAGGAAAGCGAACGCCATGCCGATCGGGAGCATCAGGAAGATGACCGTCAGGTACGCGCCGATGCGCGACGTGAGCATGGTGATCTCGATCCACCGGCGATCGACCTTTTTGCGACCGAAGACGGTACGAAAACCGTGCAGGTGCAAGTTGATGCCTTCCAGCATCAGCGCAGGGAAGAACAGGTAGCCCTGACGTTTGGTCGCCCAGGCGTATAACCCGGTTGCCCGCGACGCGTCCTCGGGGGTGAACGACACAAAGTCGCGTTCGATGTCCGGGTCTTTGGTGAGAATGTTCGGGTTGGCGTGGTGGCGCGAGTGCTTGGTCATCCACCACGAATAGCTAATGCCGACGAACAGGTTGGCAAGGGTTCTGCCAGCATTGTCGTTCGCAGGACCGGAGGTGAACACCTGACGGTGGGACGCCTCATGCGCGAGAAAGGCGTACTGGGTCAGGATGATCCCCAGCGCGCCAGCCATGAGCAACTGGAACCAGCTGTCGCCGAGCAGGATGAACCCGGTAATCGTGCCGCCGAGGGCAAGAGTGATTATGCCAAACACGATCCAGTAAAAATCGGTCCTGCGTCGCAGTAGCCCTGCATCGCGAACGGTGCGCAGCAACGCCGAGTATTCGGTCGTCGGGTTGGTGCGGCTTCCACCGGGACGAGTTTTCGTGAAGCGCACGACGGGTGCGACAGCCTCAGTTGACACGGTACCTCATATTCGACGGGAGTGACTTCCCTGTCGCAATAGCGAGTGAGATGCCTCAGCGGTGTATTGCCTGCGCAACAATTTCGACTCTACGGCACAATTCTGGGAATCCGTCGGAACCGCGCATAACGATCTGTTGACCACAGTGCCGGGTTTTCGGACCAATTCCGCCGCAATGCCAAATCAGCCGAATGGATTGGTCAGGCGCCACCACGGTCCAGGGTCGCTCAGTGCAGAATCCAGGGCGAGCGGCACCGTGATGGTCTTTCCGGCAACGGTGAACTCAACGGAACCCACCATCGTTCCTGCGCTTGCCGTGGTCAGCTCTTCGGTGCTGACGCGTTGGGTCACCGGCGATCCAGCCCAGACGAGCACCGACTCATCCTTCGTAGCGACGGCCCTAGCTCGCTGGTCCCACGGCGTCGAATAGATGTAGAACGGCGTCCCGGCGGAGACCAAAGGCACGTTTTGGAACCCAGCAACCGCACTGGCCATGAGCGCACGCACCGCAGCGTTCAAGGAGCGGTGGTTTGTCCCACCGAGCACAACACCGACAACGGTGATCGGAGTGTTGTCGACGGTGATGGTGTCGGCAAACAGGAGACAGGCTCCCGCCTCGGCGAGTGTGCCGGTCTTGATTCCCTCAAACCCGTCTACTCCGAGCAACTCATTGGTGTTGGTGATGTGCCCGATATAGGGAAGCGTCGTCGACTTGGTCGAAACGATCGCTGCGACCGTGCGGTTTGAAAGTGCCAGCTTGCCCAACTCCACCAGGTCACTTGCGGTACTGGTGTTTCCCGGATTCATCCCACTGGAATCCTGCAAAGTGGTGTTGCTCAGTTGATGATCAGCGAGCCATCCCTTCGCGGCGGCGAGAAAAGCCGTTTCGGATCCGAACGCCCAGGATCCCAGAGTTTCGGCATAATTGTTCGCCGACGAGATCAACACCACGTCAAGAAGTTGGCGCTGGGTTAACACCAGCCCCGCTCTCACCGGCTCCACTTTGCCGTTCCGCGCGAAGTACTGATGGTACAGAGACGCATCATGCTGCGTCATGGTGATGTTCGGTCCCGGTGCATCCGCGGCAAGAGGCTTCTTATCCAGCACGACCAGCACGGTGATTATTTTGGTGATGCTCGCAATGGGTCTTGGCGTTGTCTCACCACCGGTGGCGAGGATACCGGGGAAACCGACGGCGCCAATGGCACTGGCGCCATACCCGGGCCAATCCACGGTGACAGTGGTGCTCTCGGGGGTTGCGACGGACAATGCGGTGGCGACTGCTGGCTTGGTGGGGGCAAGCAGGGTTATTGGCAGATAGGTGAACGCAGAAAGGAGAACCACCAGTGCGGTGCCGACTGCGATGCGTCGACGAAGATAGGTTCGGCGACTGACGGGCATTAGATCATGATAGAAGCCGAAGCGCTTCAGTGCAGATCGTCTGATGCAGGTGTCCGCAAAGCCCACAACGCCACCGCGCTCGCCGAGGCAACATTCAGCGAATCAACTCCGTGCAGCATCGGGATGGTGACGACGACGTCTGCGGCCGCGAGGGCCGGGCGGCTGAGTCCATCGCCTTCGGCACCGAGCACGAGGGCGATCCGCTCCGGTGCGTCGGCCGCGAATGCATCCAGGGTCATTGCGTTGTCCTTGAGTGCAAGCGCCGCAATGGTGAAGCCGGCATCATGAAGGATCTCTGCCCCCTGAGGCCACTCTGCCAGTCGCGTCCACGGTAGTTGCAGCACGGTGCCCATGCTCACGCGAACGCTTCGCCGGTACAGTGGATCGGCGCAGCGCGGTGTGACAAGGACGGCGTCGGCACCGAGCCCGGCAGCAGCCCGAAAAATTGCGCCAACATTCGTATGGTCGACGACATCCTCAATGACGACAACCCGTCTCGCGGATTCGATCACGGACTGGACGCGTGCAAGCGCGGGTCGATGCATCGAGGCAATTGCGCCCCGATGCATGACGAAACCGGTGACCGATTCAAGCGCCGCCGACTCACAGACATACACCGGAACGTCGAGCGATTGGAGGATCGGTTCAAGACCGCTTAACCACTTTTCTAGCAGCACGACGGAGCGAGGTTTGTGTCCGGCCGCTAGTGCACGTTTGATCACCTTCGTCGACTCGGCCAGATACAGCCCATTCTCCGGCTCGTGCCGACGGCGCAGCGCAACGTCGGTTAAATCCAGGTAATCGTCGGGTAGCTGGTGAGGGTCGGTGACCCTGATGACCCGCATGGGGAACTCGCTTCCTGATGCGATCGACTCGCAA
This sequence comes from Terrimesophilobacter sp., assembly GCA_039925105.1. GTDB lineage: Bacteria > Actinomycetota > Actinomycetes > Actinomycetales > Microbacteriaceae > Terrimesophilobacter. The sequence goes on from JBDSZO010000295.1 coordinate 15,901, forward strand.
CACTGTTGGAACATACCGGAGCCAGCGCGGGTTAGTGTCATCGGGAGATGTCAAGAGTTGAAAGATTTAGCGTGGGAGGCAGACGTGGACAGCGCAAAGTTCGACGCTGTCGTTGCACTGTTGACGGGCAAACGAATTGCAGTGCTCACCGGTGCGGGAATCAGCACCGACTCCGGGATACCTGACTACCGTGGCGAGGGTGCGCCAGTCCGCAAGCCGATGACGTTCGATCAGTTTCGGTCAGACCGAGCCTCTCATCAGCGCTACTGGGCCGGAAGCCACCTCGGTTGGCGCCGATTCGCCGCAGCAGTGCCGAATAACGGTCACCGCGCATTGGCGGAGATGGAGCGAACCGGTGTCGTGACCGGTGTTGTGACGCAGAACGTTGACGGCTTGCACCGTCGTGCAGGCTCCGCCCGAGTTATCGAACTGCACGGGTCGATGGATCGAGTGCGCTGTTTGACCTGCGGTCAGCTGTTTGCGCGCGCGGCGGTCGCAGCAAAATTGTCGAAGGCGAACCCGTGGCTGGAAACAGCACAGGACTTCGAGCTCAGGCCCGATGGTGACGCCGAACCTGGGTCCGGTCGAGAACTGATTGTGCCGGTGTGCACCGTCTGTGGCGGCATGCTTAAGCCTGACGTGGTGTTTTTTGGCGAGCTGGTTCCTCGTGACACTTTTCTGGCGGCACAATCGCTGGTCGAACATGCCGACGCTTTGGTGGTCGCCGGGTCGTCGCTGGCTGTGAACTCTGGAATCCGGTTGCTTGACCGTGCCAACAAGGCGGGGCATCCCGTGGTAATAATTAATCGCGGCGCCACAAAAGGCGACCACCGGGCGAGCATTATGCTGGAGTCTGGTACTTCTGAGACGCTGACTGCCCTCGCGCAACGACTTCAGCGTTGACGCCTCGGTATTTTCTGGAATGAGGTGCACTGTGACACACATATACCTCGTCCGGCATGGTGAAACCGACTGGAATCTGAGGCACCGGATTCAGGGCAGCACCGATATTCCCCTGAACGATGCTGGCAGGGCACAGGCTGCACGGGCTGGCCGCCTTTTGGCCCGCCGAAGCTGGGACGCAATCTATTCCAGCCCACTCTCGCGTGCCATGGAGACGGCAACCATCATCAGCTCAACCGTTGGCCTCGGCCAACCACTGGCCGTGGATGCGCTCGTGGAACGGGGCTACGGTGACGCTGAGGGCATGACGGATCACGAGATCCGCTCGCGGTTTCCGGGCTCGATGCCTGTCCCGGGACGGGAACCTCGCGGGGAAGTCGCCGCTCGGGTGATGCCGGCCCTTGTTTCGCTTGCCGAACATCACGTTGGGGAGCATCTGATTGTTGCGACACACGGCGCGGTGATCCGCACCGTGCTGCTGAGCTTGAAGGCACCGGTACGGGCCGGGATCGCGATCACGAACGGATCAATCCACAGCTTCCGTCACGCCCGTGGAATGCTCGAGCTGATTGAGTTTGACGACCCCATCGAGATAGCGTCAATTGTTGCCGGGGATGAAGACATTGTGCAGCAGAATCCGTTGGAGAAACGCGAATAATTCGCGACCAAATCGCGAGCAGCTAAGGAGAACGACGTCGATGTCGGACGCAGTGGAGAGATTTCGTGAAGCAATGGAACTGCGTGGTGAACGTTTCGACATCACCACTATGGAACACAGCACCCACACGGCTACCGAGGCGGCTGCCGCTGTCGGATGCGAGGTAGGCGCGATAGTAAAGAGCCTGGTGTTTCTTGCTGATGGCGAACCCATCCTCCTGCTGGTGTCCGGTCCGAATCGGGTCGATACAAACAGCGTTGGTCGCCAGCTGGGTGCCGAAATCACCAAAGCGGACGCCTCGCGGGTGAAAGCGGCAACCGGTTACAGCATTGGCGGTGTTCCTCCGTTCGGGCATCCGTCACCCGTGCGCACCGTCGTTGATGCTGACCTGCTCGGGTTGAGCGAACTGTGGGCAGCGGCGGGAAGTGCTGTCGCGGTGTTCGCTGTCGCACCGGATCGTTTGGTCGAGTTGTCCGGCGGTGAAGTGCTGAACGTCAGCTGACTCCGCCGCCGTTGCCGACAGACCTGGTGCCCGCCGAATTTGTGTCGACTGACTTGCTGCTCGCTGAGGGGGTGGCGAGCGAAAGGGCTAAATCCAACAAGCGCCGCGCGGATTCCTCCCAGGTAAATTTTGCCGCCTGGGCGGGCGCTCGCTCTGACAGTTCTTCCCAGAGTCGGTCCTTCTCGAGTGAAAGAATCGCCTGCGCGATGTCCCCAGGGTCGCGCGGATCGAAATACACTGCGGCGTCTCCGCCGACCTCGCGAAAGACCGGGATATCGCTGCAGGCTACCGGCGTACCGATGGCGAGTGCCTCGATGATGGGGATGCCAAAACCTTCCTCGAACGATGCGGAGACGAGCGCCGTAGCCTCGCCCACAAGCCGAGAATAGTCTGCATCGCTGACCCCGTTGAAGAATTCGATTG
>JBDSZO010000296.1:0-2209 GCA_039925105.1 Terrimesophilobacter sp.
GACGAGGCGGCCGGTGTCTGTGACCTCACCTAGCACACTGGTTTCGACATCCCATTTTGCGGTCACGGCGAGGAATGCGTCGAGTTTGTCTGGCCGCACGACCGCCATCATGCGTTCCTGGCTCTCCGACATCAGAATTTCTTCCGCGTTGAGGGTTGGGTCACGCAGCAGCACCTGGTCGAGCTCAATGAACATGCCGCCGTCGCCGTTGGATGCGAGTTCGCTGGTTGCGCAACTGATGCCTGCGGCGCCAAGGTCCTGGATGCCCTCGACGAGGTCACCGGCGAACAGCTCAAGACAGCATTCGATGAGCACTTTTTCTGCAAACGGGTCACCGACCTGCACCGCTGGACGTTTTGTTGGTCCCCCAGCCGCAAAAGTGTCCGACGCGAGAATGGATGCGCCGCCAATACCGTCTCCGCCGGTGCGCGCACCGAAGAGCACCACCTTGTTGCCGACACCGCGGGCGTTGGCCAGGTGCAGGTCTTCGTGGCGCAGCACACCGACGGCGAGCGCGTTCACGAGCGGGTTGTCCTGATAGCAGGAATCGAAGTAGGTCTCTCCACCAATATTGGGTAGGCCGAGGCAGTTTCCGTAGAAGCTGATCCCGCCGACAACCCCGTGCACGACGCGGGCGGTGTCCGGGTGATCAATCCGGCCGAAACGCAGCTGGTCCATGACCGCAACGGGTCGCGCGCCCATCGAGATGATGTCGCGCACGATCCCACCGACACCCGTTGCAGCGCCCTGGAACGGTTCAATGAACGAGGGGTGGTTGTGGCTCTCCACCTTGAAGGTGACAGCCCAGCCCTGGCCGATGTCGACAACGCCGGCGTTCTCGCCGATGCCGACCATCAGTTTCTCCTTCATTTTCGGAGTAACCTTCTTGCCGAACTGGCGCAGGTAGTTTTTGGAGCTCTTGTAGGAGCAGTGCTCGCTCCACATCACAGAGTACATGGCCAGTTCACCGCTGGTCGGGCGCCGCCCGAGAATTTCGCGGATGCGCGCATACTCGTCGGGTTTTAATCCGAGGGCCGCGAAGGGCTGTTCGCGTTCCGGCGTCGCGGTGGCATTAAGGACGGTGTCGACGTCCGGTCGGGTGGCGTCGTGGGTGGTACTCACCGGCCGGTGGCTCCTTAGGCTGAGGGCGATCCGTTCGGTGTCATCCTATCCGAGCGCGCCGGGCGTCATTCCGCCGGAAGCGAATTGAGAGCATCGGTGACCGTACCGCTCAACCGGGTCAAGCGATCGCGCTCGACGCTGTTGAATTCTGCGGCAGCGACCGAGATTTCGAGCGCATCCCACTGCAAGCGGATGGCTTCGCGATGCGCGGGAACAGTCGTGTTGAGTGCGACCTCGCGCAGCAGCAGGAACAGGCGGGCCGCGACATCCGGATCTGCGGCCCCATATTGGCGCGGCTGTTGGACCGCCAGGTTCAGCAGCGCCTCGAACCGGTGGGTCCGAATGATCAGTCGGAGCACGCCGTCATCGTCGAGAGCGGCGACCGGCTGAGGTGGCAACTTGGCGATCAGGCAGAGGACTGCAGAAACGTGGCTGAGTGCGTGCACTGCGGTTGTCGGGTCGTTAACGCCGGGGGACAAAGCGCGAATGGTGATGTCGACGAGTTGGCGCAGTCCGAACCCAATGTCCTGGCTGGAGGTGCGCTCATATCCAACGGCGTATGCCGAGCGCACAGACCGCTCGAATGCTTCGACGTCGAGTTCCTCCGACACGGTGCCAGTGCGCGGCCACCAGGCGACCAGGGGTACGCCGGCGATCACGCTGCTGCCAATGCTGTGTTCCTCCTCAACGACGAGATCGAATTCGCTGGCCAGCGAGATCACCCTGCCGCGCGATGCTGCAAGCAGAAATCCGGACCGGATGGCCGTCACGGTGTTCACCTGCTCCGGTCTGGTGTCAGCTGCAATCTCCTGGGGGCCCTCTTCGGTCGTCGATCGAACGAGTTCGATGGTGCGCGTGGTCTCCCGATGCACATTGCGCAGCATGGTTTCCACCCGCAACTGCTTTGCGAGGTGATCCAGAAACACCGTGAGCATGATGACGCTGGTGAGCGTCAGGACAAGGCAGAGCGTGATCGAGATGGCCGGAACTGCCGCTGCCGTCGAGTCCGTTCTGTTTTGGACACTGCGCAGCACCATGAGAGCGAACGTGAATGTGCCGAGAAACGTTGCCAGTGTCGCGTGGACTG
>JBDSZO010000297.1:0-2375 GCA_039925105.1 Terrimesophilobacter sp.
ATAGCTGGGCTCGGAGCCAAGCGGCTGCACGGAAACGATCTCCAACGGCCATTCCGCGGCGTCCGTTCCGCCAGCGCCGTCGAAAATCTGGAAGCGCAAGCACGTGCATTCCAGCTCATCGCGCCACAGCACACATTCTTTTGCGGAATCACAGCCGCGGCAATCATGCGAGTTCCCCTTCCACTCGCGTTCGAACGCACACATCTTCTTCACATTGGCGTGCCGTCGGGGATTCGTGCACTGAAATCCCAAGGAACCGTCGGGCATAAGTTTCAGATCGACCCCGACGATGTGCGCGAGTGGAAAGGGCTGAGGATCACGACACCGGAGCGAACGTGGTGCGACCTTGCCACAGCATTGAGGGTTCCGGATCTCGTCGCGGCTGGCGACTATCTCATTCATTGGGACGCACCGCTCGCTTCTGTCACAAGTATCGAGCTCGCACTGCACAGACACCGTGGACGGCGAGGCCGGGCGAAGTTGTTCCGCGCGATCGACCTGCTCGATGACCGCTCGGAGTCACCAAAGGAGTCGATACTGCGCGTGATAGTCGTGCAGGGCGGGATCGCCGGGCCGGTCGCGAACCTGCCCATCCGAACTTCTGGTGGATTCAACTATCGTGCTGACCTGGCGATTGCCGCCCGCAAGTTCATCCTCGAATACCAGAGTCGGTTCCACGACGAATCGAAGGAGTTCCGTGCGGACATGACCCGCATCTCCCGGCTTGAGGCGGACGGTTGGTATGTGATGCAGGTCAACAGGGATGACCTCGACAATCCCGGCGAGTTGCTCCAGCGCATCCGGACCGTCCTGAGTACCCGCCCAAAAGCCCCGTGAGGGGTCCGAAGGTGGGCGGCGGAGCAGGGGCGCGGGCATCAACCGATCGGTGGACGCGGAATCGGGCCGGTTGACGGGCGTGCACGCACGTCCGCGACAGGCAAGATGTACGCATGACAGATTTTGACACCGTCGTGCGGGTGCGCGACCTACGCAAGAAGTACGGAAACTTTGTTGGCCTGGATGGCGTGAGCTTCGACATCCACCGCGGCGAGACGTTCGCCCTGCTTGGCCCGAACGGTGCCGGAAAGTCCACCACTATCGAGATTTTGGAAGGCTACCGGGACCGCACCAGCGGTGAGGCTGAAGTGCTCGGCATCGACCCCCAGCGCGGCGGTATCGACTGGAAAGCCCGCCTCGGCATCGTTCTGCAGAGCACCGGCGAGAGTGGCAACGTGACAGTCCTCGAACAACTCACCCACTTTGCCGGGTACTACCCGAACTCCCGCAACGTCGGCGATGTCATCGACGCGGTCGGGCTGACAAGTAAAGCAACGACACGCATCGGCAAGCTCTCCGGTGGCCAACAGCGTCGAGTGGATGTCGCACTCGGCATCATCGGGCGTCCAGAACTCGTGTTCCTGGATGAACCGACCACAGGTTTCGATCCGCAGGCCAGGCACCAATTCTGGGAGCTCATCGATACCCTCAAAGCGGACGGCACTACCATCCTGCTCACCACCCATTACCTTGACGAGGCCGCCCATTTGGCCGACCGCGCTGCAGTGATCAACGAGGGCCGCATCGTCGACATTGGCAGAATCAACGAACTCGGTGGCGCCGAAGCGCGCGTGCCCTTCGTCCGCTGGCAGGATGCCGGGGTCACCCGAAGCGAGCGCACTACCGAGCCCGCCGCGTTCGTGGCACGACTCCACGCCGAAACCGGCGGTGAACCAAGCGGACTCGAAATCATCCGACCGAGCCTTGAAGACATCTACCTTTCCCTCGTCGGCACAGACCGCACAACCGCGGCCACCGCGAGCGACACCGAAACCGACGCCGCAACGGAGGTTCTGAGCGCATGACAACCACAGGTACAACCACGGTGACACTTCCGCACGTCGACACGATCAGCCGGAGCATCCGTCTCGGAGTATCCCGGATCGGGTACGAGTTGAAGACATACGCCCGTCAGGGTGACTCGGTGTTTTTCACCTTCCTCTTCCCCATCGTCATGCTCTCCATCTTCGCCGTCGCGTTCAGTGCGACCGGCAACATTGGAGCGAACCCGGACGGCTCAGGCGGAATAACTTTCGCCGCCTACTACCTGCCGGGCATGGTCGCCGCAGGGATGCTGCTGAGTGGCGTGCAGAACCTTGGCGTCGATATCGCCGGCGAGAAAGGTGACGGCACACTCAAACGGCTCGGCGGTTCACCGCTGCCGATCTTCTCCTACTTCATTGGCAAAATCGGCATGGTCATGATCAGCGCGGTGGTGCAGGCAGCACTTCTGCTGCTTGTCGCCCGCGTACTTTTCAACGTCGAGCTGCCCACCGATCCGGCGAAATGGTTGCTGTTCACCTGGGTGTTCCTGCTCG
>JBDSZO010000298.1:0-9579 GCA_039925105.1 Terrimesophilobacter sp.
CGCTCCCGACCATGACGCACTCTCGGACACAATCTTGCGGAGCATCCGGAGCATGCCCGGCGTTGCCTCCACCAGGTCGTACATGATCCTCGAAGAACTTGCGGGCACCGCACCCGAATTGGCGACGGACGTTTGGCACTTGTCATAGGTCGATTCGCGCCATTTGTGTGGTGTGAGTCGATCCAGCGGGCCAAGCGTGCCGATTCGCCGTGAGGTATTCACGACCAGCATTTTCAGGGGCGACCATAGAGGAATGAGCCTCACCGAAGAGTCGCACGCGCCCGCGGAGCTGCCCGAAGCGGAAGCCTTCACCCTCATCGACGCCGACGGCAATGCCGTTCCCGTTCAGCAGCGGCGTGGCTATGAGCTTCCCGACCTCGACATGCTCAAAGAGCTTTACCGGCGCATGGTGATTGCGCGGCGCTGGGAGACCCAGGTTACGGCGCTTACCCGCCAAGGCCGGCTCTCCACTTACCCGTCAGCACGCGGCCAGGAGGCCAGCGAAATCGGCACGGTGATGGCCATGCAGGAAACAGATTGGCTGTTCCCCACCTACAGGGACAGCATCGCCGTTGGAACCCGAGGCGTTGTCACGGCAGAGCTTCTCTCCGGGTTCCGTGGAAACTGGCACTGTGGGTGGGACCCGAATGAACACAGAATTGCGCCACAGGCCACGCCATTGGCCACCCAGATTCTCCATGCCGTTGGACTCGCAACGGCCGCAAAACTGAAGGGTGATCCGATCGCGACCGTGGCCTTCATCGGCGACGGCGCGACGAGTGAAGGCGACGCCCACGAGGGTTTCAACTTTGCCGGTGTATGGCAAGCACCCACCGTGTTCATTATCCAAAACAACCAGTTCGCGATCAGTGTGCCCATTGCCAAGCAGACCAGGGCACGAATGCTCGCCGACAAAGCAGTGGGCTACGGGATTCCCGGATACCACGTCGATGGCAATGATGTTGCTGCCGTCTACGCGGTCGTCAGCGAGGCGCTCGAACGCGCCAGGGGCGGCGGGGGCCCGACAATCATCGAATGTCTTACGTACCGGATTGACCCGCACACCAACTCGGATGATCCAAGCCGTTACCGGGACGCTGCTGACGTCGAGGCGTGGAAAACGCGCGATCCCGTCACCCGGCTCGAGCACTATCTCAAGTCGGAGGGCGCTCTCGATGACGAGCTGCGACAATCGATCGAGGACGAGTCTGAGCGGATCGCCGCCGCGATGCGGGATGCCATGAATCAAGAGCCCGCGCTGGACCCGATGGAGCTCTTTGAGCATGTGTACAACGAGCCGCGCGCGTCACTTGTTGAGCAACGCGATGCGCTGAAAGCCGAACTCGACGACGCCAACGCCCACGTCCACACCCACACCCACACCCACGTTGAGAAGAGGAACAGCTGATGGCCGAGACCGCTGCTCCTTCAAGTGAAACCAGGAGCGAAGCGCCCGAGAAAGCCGCCAAACCGCTAACCATGGCCGCCGCACTCAACTCCGCGATGCGTGATGCGCTCACCGAGGACCCCAACGTCGTGATTTTCGGTGAGGATGTCGGCCAGCTCGGCGGCGTCTTCCGCGTCACCAGTGGGCTCATGAACGATTTTGGCGAAGATCGCGTGTGGGATTCGCCACTGGCCGAATCCGGCATCATCGGTACCGCGATCGGCATGGCCATGTACGGTCTTCGGCCGGTAGTGGAGATGCAGTTCGACGCGTTCAGCTACCCCGCGTTCGAGCAGATCGTCTCTCACGTCGCGAAGATGCGCAACCGCACGCGCGGGCGTGTTTCTCTGCCCATCGTCATTCGGATTCCCACGTCGGGTGGCATTGGCGGGGTCGAGCATCACTCGGACTCCTCTGAGGCGTACTGGACGCACACTCCTGGCCTCACGGTTGTGACACCGTCGAACCCCGCGGACGCGTACTCGATGCTTCGTGAGGCGATTGCCTCGGATGACCCGGTGATCTTCCTGGAACCCAAGAGCCACTACTGGGTGAAGCAGAGCGCGGAACCGGCGGGAACTCCGCTTCCGATGAACAAGGCTGCCGTCGTGCGCGAAGGCACCGACGTGACGCTCATTTCGTATGGGCCGACCGTGGCCGTCGCACTCACAACGGCTGAACTTGCTGCCGATGAGGGCCTCTCCATTGAGGTCATCGACCTGCGCAGCCTCTCCCCCTTCGACGACGAAACAGTGGGCGCCTCCGTGCGCAAGACGAGCCGTGCCGCCGTCATTCACGAGGCCGCCCAGTTCGGCGGTTACGGCGCTGAAGTGGCCGCGAGGGTGACCGAGCGCGAGTTCTTTTCCCTGGCCGCGCCGGTGCTGCGGATCACCGGGGCGGACATCCCGTTCCCTCCGCCACTGCTGGAGAAGTACTATTTGCCTCATCCGGAGCGGATCCTGACCGCGCTGAGCACCTGGGAGTGGGACGCCTGATGGCCACGACGAGCAAAGATTTCATTCTGCCCGACCTCGGTGAGGGGCTCACGGAGGCGGAGATCGTCAACTGGCTGGTCGCCGTTGGCGACACCGTTGTCGTCGATCAGCCGATCATCGAGGTCGAGTCGGCCAAATCGATCGTCGAGTTGCCGTGCCCGTTCGCTGGCGTCGTGGAGAAACTGCACGCGGCCGCCGGCGACACCATCCACTCTGGGCAGCCCATTATCACCGTGGAGGTTGCCGGAGAGGCTGCGAGCGCTGACGAGGCTGCCGACGGTACACGCGCCGCGAACGCCGACCGCGAGGTCGGCTCTCAACGCCAGGTGCGCGAGGGCAGGTTCGGTCGTCGGAAGGATGCGACAACGCCGCCAGTGACCGGGGTGGCCGCCACTGCGTCAAGTCCGTCTCCAAAACTTCGCGAAGATTCACCGTCTGGGGCCGGCGTCTCGCCGGTGGTTTCGCAAGTGGTCTCGCCCCTGGTGCGCAAGCTTGCGCACGAGCACGGTTTCGCGGCCAACACCGTGGTGGGCACCGGGAACGGTGGCCTCGTGGTCCGCGCGGATGTTGAGCGCGTCATTGCGGAGCGCGCGAACGCTCCTGCTGACGCATCGGCTCACGGCAGCGTGCTGGCGGGCATCCCGACCGCTGACGGTGACATCCGCATCCCGATCACGGGCGTGCGGAAGATTGTGGCAGAGCGGATGAGCGCGTCGCGGCGTGACGTACCCGAGGCGACCATTTGGCTCGACGTCGACGCCACCGAGCTGCTGGATGCGAAGGAACAACTTCAGAAATCCACCGGCGAACGGTGGAGCCTCAACGCGCTGCTTGCACGATTCGTTGTTGCCGGGCTGAAACAGTGGCCGATTCTGAACTCCAGCGTCGACATGGCAGCGGGCGAAATTGTGCAGCACTCGGCAATCAACTTGGGAATTGCCGCGCAAACTGCACGGGGACTCATGGTTCCCGTTATCCATGGGGCGGATGCCATGACGACAACGGATTTGCGCGACTCGCTCACGTCGCTTGTCGAAACGGCGAAGACCGGCAACTTCCAGAACGAGCGGTTGCGCGGCGGAACGTTCACCCTCAACAACTACGGCGGGTTTGGGATGGACGGCTCAGCGCCGATCATCAACCAGCCGGAGGTGGCGATGCTCGGTGTTGGACGCATCCTCGCTCGCGCCTGGGTTGTTGACGGCCAGATTGTGGTGCGCAAAATCGTGGTGCTCTCGATGGTGTTCGATCACCGGGTTTGCGATGGGGACGTGCCGAGTGAGTTTATGGGTTTCATCACGCGCTGCATCGAAAACCCGATTGCGCTACTTGGCGAACTGTAGTTAATGCCTACGGGCAATCAGGCAGCGCGGGGCAGGTGCCATCCGGGTCGCACATAGTGGCAGGTGTATCCGGCCGGATACTTTTCCAGGTAGTCCTGGTGTTCCTCTTCGGCTTCCCAGAAGTCGCCGACCGGTTCGACCTCGGTGACAACCTTTCCCGGCCACAATCCTGAAGCGTCGACGTCGCGAATGGTTTCCTCTGCAATACGCTTCTGCTCGTCATCGGCGTAGAAGATGGCGGAACGGTAGCTTCGCCCGATGTCGTTACCCTGGCGATTCTTTGTCGACGGGTCGTGAATCTGGAAAAAGAACTCGAGGAGTTCGCGAAACGACGTCACAGTCGGGTCGAAAACGATCTCGACCGCCTCAGCGTGGTCGCCGTGATCGCGGTAGGTGGCGTTCTGCGTGTCACCGCCGGAGTAGCCGACCCTGGTCGAGATGATGCCCGGTCGTTTGCGAAGCAAATCCTGGGAGCCCCAAAAACACCCGTTGGCGAGTACCGCCCGCTCAGTTCTGGTGACACCGGTGTTGGTGTCAATCATCCTGCTGTCATTCATGATGGACTCCTCGATGTCTGAAGTGGCCCGGGTTATCGGTCGCCACTTCACGGTATCCCCTTCACCCGTATATATCCCCTCCAACCGTTAATCGCGTCGGAATGTTCCCTGCGGCGGCCCAAGACATGCGCGTTAGCCTGTACGCAATGAAAAGAGTTGCTGCACTCGCCGGCATGCTTGTCGCTGCGCTTCTGCTTGGCGGGTGCGCGAACGATGCGCGCCCGCCGAGCGCGTCGAGCACACCGAGCACACCGAGTCCTCACGCGACAACACCCGGCCCTACCGGGTCGCCGACACCCAATCCGTTAGCGTCACTCACTCTTGCGCAACGGGTCGGCCAACTCTTCATGGTCGGCAGCACCGCCTCCGCTGCTCAACCGGTGACCCTTGATGCGCTCGCCCATCGACACGTTGGCAACATTTTTCTCTCCGGACGCACATCGCTCGGCATCGATGCGACCGGAGCCGTTGTCAAAACATTCACTGCGCTGGTGAACACGACCACGACGGCAGGGCTGCCCCTCCTGATCGCCACAGACCAGGAAGGTGGGTTCGTGCAGGTGTTGCAGGGGCCGGGCTTCTCTCGCATCCCCTCCGGGCTCGACCAGGGCGCGATGTCCCCGAAGGCGCTGCTCTCCAGCGCACAGGAGTGGGGCGGTCAACTGGCCGCCGCCGGGGTGAACATGGACCTTGCGCCGGTTGTCGACCAGGTGTCGTCGGCGACCAGCGCACCGAACAACCCGCCAATCGGTGCGTACGACCGCGAGTTCGGCTTTGACATTTCGACGATCGAAGAGCATGCGTCGGCGTTTCGGGACGGGATGGTTGCATCCAACGTTGTTACCGTGCTCAAACACTTCCCGGGCCTTGGCTTCGTGACGGCAAACACGGATACCTCCAGCGGTGTGACCGACACGGTCACCGGACCGAGCGGGCAAAATGTGGGGATCTACCGCAACCAGATCGCCGCGCGTGCGCCCTGCATCATGATTTCTTCGGCCATCTACGCTCGAATCGATGGCACTGTGCCAGCAGTGTTCTCTCGCAAGGTCGTTTCGGGCCTGTTGCGCGACCGGTTGGGCTTCACCGGGGTGATCATGAGTGACGATCTGTCCGGCGCGACGCAAGTGCTTGCCTGGAGCCCTGCACACCGTGCCATCCTCGCAATCGAAGCCGGCGTCGACATCGTGCTGGTGTCGAAGGATCCAAGCGTCGCGGCAGAAATGGTGGATGCGGTCTTGGCCAAAGCACACAGCGACCCCATCTTCGCCACGCTGGTTGATGCCGCGGCGCGAAAGGTGATTGTGTTGAAGTCGTCGCCACCAATCGGGCCCTAGTTGCGCCCAATTTGCACCGGGTCACCGACGGAAATCGTGGCGGCGCTGCCCTCTGAGAGATTTACTGGTGCCAGGCGGATTCCGAACCAGGTTTTTCCATCCCACCGTCGATGCCTCGCCAGCGTGCGAATCGGTTCCTTGCCACCGGCGAGAGTTGTCGGCTCAATGGTGGTCATAACACAGCGATCGCACAGCATGGTGCGGCGGAACTCGACGTCGCCGATCCACACCGTTGTCCAGTGGTCTTCAGCAAACGGTGTGTCGCCGTCGACGATCAAATTGGGTCGGAACCGTACGATGTCGAGCGGTGTCGGTCGCCCATCAGCGTCTGCTTCGCTGCCGAGTTGATCGCCGATGCCGACGTCGTCGCTGAGATCGGTGGGGTCGATGTCCGGAACGTCAGGCTGACCTGTGTCGGCGGCGATCCAGCCGTTGAGCCGGTGCATGGACGCCTCAGTGACGAGAAGCAGTGGTCCGTCGTCTGCAAGCGAGAGCGAGTCGCCGGGTTTACCGCCGTGAGCTTCAGGAATGGGCCGGAGCGTTGGGTCTTCCTGCCAGACCAGACGCAGTGACCTGTCGAAACGTGCGGACAGCCACGCATCCGCCTCGCCACCGACGGGTGTTGCGCGATCGAGGCCCCTGAATCCGACGGCAACTGTGGGTGCGCCGATCGGGGCGTCGACAGTGAGGATGCCACCGGCACGGTCAGTGATGCGGATCGCGGTGTCGCCGGCGAGCTGTGCCTGCAACCCCAGAAGTTGGTGCACCTTTCGTGCGGTCACATTTTTGCCAGTGTCGTCGATGAGTGCCCATCGCCGATCACCAACGAGCCCCCATGGGCGGACTTCGGCGGTTTCGACGGCGTTGCCCGCCATCGACTTGACCGGGTAGATTCTCAGCCCGGTGAGGCGCAAACCAGTTTCTGCCATGCGTCCAGCCTAAGGTTCGCCGCGATTTCCCGAATTGATTTCGGCAACGAATTCCTTGGCCCGCACCGGCGGCGGTCACATTAACCGCGCAAAGCGTTCGTGTCAACCCCGTGAATTCGCAGACTGTCCGCGCATAGCGTGGTGAGCGCTCACATCCTAATGAGCACACGCTAATGAGCACACGCAAACGAGAACTCACTAAGGAGTCAGTGATGGGAACTGTAAATAACGAGGTCGACGTCGAAGCGCCGATCAGCGCGGTATACAACCAGTGGACGCGATTCAGCGACTTTCCACGCTTCATGAGCGGAGTCAATGCTATTACCCAACTCGATGACCGTCGGCTTCATTGGGAAGTGTCGATCCTCGGGGTTGACCGGGAATTCGATGCGGAGATCACCGACCAGACTCCCGACGAAAGAATTGCGTGGCGCAGTCTCGCCGGCGAAGTGAAGCACGCTGGCGTCGTCACGTTCCACCGCCTGGCTGAGGATTCCACAAGGGTGAGCCTCGACCTCGATTGGGACCCCCACGGTTTCGTAGAGAAGGCTGGCGAGGTCCTCCAGGTGGACAACCTGCAGATCCACCGAGACCTCACCGCGTTCAAAACACTGATGGAAGAAAACGGATTCGATCGCTGAGTCGGCCCGGAAATACGGCGCGGCGGTGTTTCAGAACTCACCGCCCTATCGCGAGTCTGAAGCGGATCCTCTGGCCGGGCCGCAACTGGGCGAGCGTGTCCAGCGAGGCGTCAGTGACGACGGCGATCACCGGGTAGCCTCCGGTGACCGGGTGATCGACCGAGAGAATGGTGGGTGCGCCGTCAGGAGACACCTGGATCGCGCCCGGAACCATACCTTCGCTTGGCAGCTCGCCCGCCATGCTGCGGTGCAGGGTCGGGCCTTCAACACGAATGCCGGAACGGTCTGCACGCTGCGATACCTGCCACGCACTGTCGAGGAGTGCCATCCACGCGTCTTGTGTAAACCAGTCCCGGCGTGGCCCGGGCCGAATTTCAATGACTGCGGTGTTGGCGAATGGCGCGTCGAGGGGTACGAGGTCGACCGGCGGAACCGGGTCCACCTGGTCGGCACCAATCGGCACGAGATCGCCGTCTCTCAACGGTGCAGGTCCGAGCCCCGCGAGGGTGTCTCGCGAACGCGAACCCAGCACTATCGGCACATCGACTCCGCCGCGGACCGCCAGGTAGTAGCGGATGCCGCGAACTGCCGGTCCGAAGGTGAGTGAGTCCCCGACATTCAGTAGCTCTGCGGTGTTTGGTGGCACGGTCCGCCCCGGCGCGGTCACACTCCCCCACGCGCCAGTGACGGCGACCCATACTGGCCTGTCGGAAGCGAAAATGGCACCACCGAATAGTATTTCGAGGCCGGCAGCGCCACGCTCATTCCCGACAAGCCGGTTGGCGAGCGCGAGTGCCCCGCGATCCATGGCTCCTGCCGTGCCGACACCGAGGTGGGAGAGACCTGGACGACCACGGTCTTGAATGAGCGTGAGTGGGCCCGCTTTCACGACGGTGAGCGCGGTCACTGGTCGGCCACCTCGAAGCGCACACGCATGCCCGGTGTGATGGTGGCAGGGTTGTCGCGGGTTTCATCCCAGAGCACGACGTCGGTGGTGCCGACGAGTTGCCACCCTCCGGGCGAACTTCGCGGATAGATTCCGGTGAATTCGCCTGCCAGCCCCACCGAACCAGCTGGGACGGTTTGGCGGGATGTCGCGTGACGAGCAACATCCATGCCGCCTCCGGCAAGGTAGGCGAAGCCTGGGGCGAAGCCGATGAATCCGCATCGCCATGGTGCACCGGAATGCCGGGAAATCAGCTCGTGCGCGGTGATGCCGAGCAGCTCTGCGGTGGCCGCAAGGTCTGGCCCGTCGTAGCGGACCGGAATGGTGACGCTGCGTTCCTCGCCGATGTCGGCATCGGTCGCGGAGGTTCCGAGCATCCACTGCTCGGCAGCGCGCAGGGACAGCCGACCCGGGTCGATGCGGGCGAGCACTGTGCGCGCGGCGGGCACCAGTTCGAGCACTCCGTCGGGGCGGGCAGTGTCCAGCGCCCGGAATGCGGACATCGTCTCATCCAGACTGCCGAATTCGGCCAGCAGAGCGCGGTCACCGCAAGGAAGAATGTTCACGCGAACGCCCGCAGTTCGACGCCGGCGTCGAGGAGCTGTTGGCGCACTCGCGTTGCCATCTCAAGTGCCCCCGGAGTGTCGCCGTGTACGCACAGCGAGTCGATATCGACGCGCAAAACCGTGCCATCGATTGCCAGCACGGTGCCATCGAGAACCATGTGGCACGCGCGTTCGGCCGCCTCGACCGGATCCCGTAGTACAGCGCCAACAGTCGAGCGCGGGGCGAGACTCCCATCGGGCTGGTACGCGCGGTCGACAAATGCTTCGCGGAAGAATTGCACACCATAGCGGTCTGCTGCGGCGTGGATCTCGCTTCCACTCAGTCCGAGGAGCGGCAGGTCGGCGCTCTTTGCCGCGAGCGCAACGGCGTCTGCCTGTTCCGGATCGACGGCGATGCGGTTGTAGAGCGCGCCGTGTGGTTTCAAGTAGCGCACTCGGGTGCCCGAAGCCGTCGCAGCACGTGTCAGGGCTTCGACCTGTTCGAGGATGTCGGCGATCAGTGTTCCAGCGTCGACGTCCCTATCACGCCGCCCGAATCCTTCACGGTCGCGGTAGGACGGATGCGCGCCAAGGGCCACTCCGCGCTCTGCGGCGAGCCGGGCGCTGGCAAGCATGCTTTCCAGTCCACCAGCGTGAAATCCGCAGGCGACGTTTGCGCTGGTGACGATGCCAAACAATGCAGCGTCGTCGCCGGTCTCGTTGCCGAGTTCCCACTCGCCGAGGTCACTATTGAGGTCAATGACTGCCACACCGGAAGACTAACCAACTCCGCGCAGCGCTGCCCCAGGAATTCGGGAGACACTGACCCTGTGGAACTC
>JBDSZO010000299.1:0-3406 GCA_039925105.1 Terrimesophilobacter sp.
TTGGCTGCTGTGGGTTGGCATCGTCCTGCTCATTGTCGCTGTAATCGCCTGGCTGTTCCGGATGATGAGCGGACGCAGGTCCGTCTAGACCACCCGAACGACTGGGCGCCGACGGAGTACCGGCGGCGCCCAGTTGGCTTTTATCCGGCCCCCGTAGCGAAATACCAAAATAGGATTTCTCCGACGGCGAGCACCGTGATTGCCGGCCGCGGCCTCGGCCTTCGCCCACCACGTCGATACCGTCGGGCAGACACTGCCACACCGATACCATTGAAGGGTGACCTCCGCCCTGCGGCCGACCGGCCAGGGGACCGGAACCGGTGCAGCGAAACGCCCGGTTCTGGACCGTACTGTGCTGCGTCTGGTCTTCCTCATCCCCGGAGGACTCTCACTTCTTCTCGGCCTGAATGCAGCCCTCCAGCTTCTTGGAGTGTGGGCGCCGCTCTCATTTGCGCGCCTCGGCGAGCTGCACGCGCCGTTGATGGTGTTCGGATTCGTCGGCACCCTGGTGCTGCTCGAACGCGCGGTGGCCGCGCGTCGCGCCTGGGGGTTCGCATCCCCAGCCCTCCTCGGACTCGGAAGCCTCGCGCTGCTGGCACCGCTGCCGGATGCGGTCGGCAAGGCAATGATTGGGACTGGCTTCGTCGTGCTGCTGGGTGTGTACCTGGTGATCTGGCGCCGCTCGCCGGCCGCGGCCATCGACATTCAGATTTTGGGCGCTGTCGCGGGGCTCGCGACCACCATCCTGTGGGGTGCTGGTGTGGAGATTTGGGCGTTGGTGCCGGGAATGGCGGTATTCCTGATCCTCACGATTGCGGGTGAGCGTCTCGAGTTGGCTCGCATCTCGCCGGTGATGAACAGCCGGGGCGAGGCCCTGGGGTTTGCGGTGTCCCTGCTGCTTGTGGCAATGGCGGCAATTGCTCCGATTTGGCCGGACACCGGCTTCCGACTTTTGGGCGTTGCGCTGGGGCTGCTCGTCGCGTGGCTTTTTGCCTACGACGTTGCCACGCGCCTGGTCGGGACCAGCGGGCTTCCTCGATACATGGCTGCCTGCTTGCTGGCCGGATACCTGTGGTTGCTGGTGCCCTCAGTGGTGTGGCTCATTGTGGGCAAGGTCACCGACGGCCCGCTCACGCACACTGGGCTGTACGACGCCACACTGCATGCCATCTTCCTCGGCTTCGTGATGTCGATGATCATGGCGCACGCCCCGGTCATTCTGCCCGCGGTGTTGCGAAAACCGCTGCCGTACCGGTCGTTCCTCTATATCCCTGTCGCGCTTCTGCACCTTTCGCTCGTGATCCGGCTGCTCGGTGGGGATGCCTGGGGCAGCATCGACGCCGTGCGCTGGGGTGGTGCGCTCAACGTGATTGCTGTGCTGTTGTTCGTCGTTTTGGCCATCGTTTCCGCCGTGATGGGCGCACCAAAACCAGCGGCGACGCTCGCGCCGAAGCTGACACCGAGGCTGACACCGAAGCTTGCACCGAAGCTGACACCGAAGATCGAGTCGCGGGAGGGTCAACAATTACCCGCAAACGCTGGTATCTGCTGATGAACGGCCTCATCGCACTGTGGCTGCTCGCCACTGGTGTGATCGTTGTGGTGCACCGTTTCGTTCCGAGCGGCACCTGGCTCATGGTGCACCTGCTCCTGCTCGGTGCTGTCAGCACTGCGATCCTTGTGTGGAGCCAGCACTTCTCCGACACACTTTTACGTAGGCCACCACCCGGAGGTCGGTTGTTTGTCGGCATCCGGCTCCTTGCCCACACTGTTGGCGCAGGTATGGTCGTCGCCGGAATCGTCACGCGGTTCTGGCCGCTCGTTCTGGTCGGTGGCATCATTGTCGGGCTTGTCGCACTCGCCCACGCCGGCACCCTTTACGTTCAGGGGCGCAGCGCTCTGCCGGCTCGATTCGCGCCACTGGTGCGCTACTACATGGCGGCCGGGCTTGCCCTCGTCGTTGGTGTCAGCATCGGCATTGTGATGGCCCGCACGGCACTCCCGGCGGGGCTGCACGACCGTCTCTACACCGCGCACCTCGGGTTCAACCTGCTCGGCTGGGTTGGGCTGACTGTCGTCGGCACGGTCATCCTGCTCTGGCCGACGGTGCTGCACACCCAGGTTTCGGATGCCGTTGACTCGTTGGCGAAACGCACCCTCTGGTCGATGGTCGGTGGGCTTATTGTGCTCGGCATCGGAAGCGCGCTCGATGTGCGTGCGATCTTCGCGCTCGGCATCCTCCTCTACCTGATCGGCGTAGGTTTCGTGGTCGCCGAGGGCGTACAGCAGGCGCGGCGCTCCACGCTGTGGACTTTCGCCAGCTGGAGCATTGCCTCCGGGTTCGGCTGGTTCGTCTTCAGCACTGTCGCGTTTGGTGTGGTTGTTGTGTCGGCGGAGAGCGCTGCGGATGCGGCATCCGGTGTCGGGTGGCTGGTCGGCCCTTTTGCTGTCGGCTTCGTCGCCCAGGTGCTCTTTGGTGCGCTCAGCTATCTGTTGCCGGTGGTGCTCGGTGGTGGACCGGAAGCGAGTCGGCGCACAGCCCACGAGTTGAATCGTGCCGGGTTGTACCGGGTGGCAGTCGTGAACCTGGGGATCATCGGCTACCTGCTGCCGGTGCCCAGTTTCGTCAAGGTTGTTGTCTCGTTGCTTGTGTTCGTCGTCCTTGTGGTGTTCCTTGTGTTGGCGGTGCGCGCGGTCATCGTGTCTCGGAAGAAAACTGCGGAACCGGTTGCCCCGATAACGGGCGCCCGCGACACGACCGTCACGCAGCCGAACGCGCACACGCCAGGTCGTCGCGGCGGCGCGCTCGCGGCAGCGGTTGCCACCGTGATCATTGCGATGACCGTCGGTATCGCTCTTGACCCTGCGGCAGCGGGACTGTCGACGGCCGGGTCCGGTTCGACGGTCGCCCCTACCGGCGAGACCACGACTGTGGAAATGTCAATGAAGAACATGCGGTTCAGTCCGGATGTTGTGGAGGTTCCCGCAGGCGACAAGCTCGTGATCGTGCTCACCAACAAGGACGACCAGGTGCACGATCTGGTGTTGCAGACCGGCGTGACATCCGGTTTGGTGAACCCGGGCCACACCGTCACCGTCAATGCGGGAGTCATCGACGCTCACCTTGACGGCTGGTGCTCCATCGCCGGGCACCGGCTTCTCGGCATGGTCATGTCGGTGAAGTTACTGGGTGGTCCAAATGCAGGTGGGCCCAATGGAGGCGGCCAGAATACTGGCCCGGCCATTTCTCCAACCGCCGGAGCTCACGACCACGGCGACCAGACAGGGCCCTCCGCTGCCGGCGACATTGATCTGATGAAGGAGCCTGCGAAGAGTTTCGAGGCTCGGGATGCGGCGCTGCCGCCCGCCAGCTCCGACACTGTGCACAAGTTCACGTTCACCGTGC
>JBDSZO010000300.1:0-11091 GCA_039925105.1 Terrimesophilobacter sp.
TACCACTGCGACAGAACGCGCCCAACGGATCATCGGCGGCGAACGCCAGCGACCAGCCGAGCCAGACCACTTCGGTGCGCACCGCAGGGCGGCTACGTATCGCGACCCCAGCACGCGCACTCTCTGACCCCATGGTCAAAGCATCGAGTTCACCGGCGGGTGTCACTGATCAGCGACCCTCGACCACCCAGCCCTCCGCGCGGCGATATCCGTTCCGCAGAACCGGACTCTGGACTAGCGTGAAACGACCCCCT
Source organism: Terrimesophilobacter sp. (assembly GCA_039925105.1). Lineage (GTDB taxonomy): Bacteria > Actinomycetota > Actinomycetes > Actinomycetales > Microbacteriaceae > Terrimesophilobacter. The sequence goes on from JBDSZO010000300.1 coordinate 255, forward strand.
TATCCCGGTTGAGGTCTCTCCCGCACCGCACTCGGTCGCAACTCTCCGGGGGAGGGAGCCGGCCTCGCCGACGCCTGCGAGCGCGACGCTCACCTCGCACGGCCCGACCTGTGGAGCGACGTGAAGGCGGTGCTGATCCAGCGACTACGCCCGCAGGCGCTCTTGGCTGGGCTGAGCCCCTGGGTGCGTTCGGCGTCAAGCACGCATCGCAGCGCGACGCGCCGACGCTCTTCTTCTGACGGAAGGGTCTACCTAGCCCGGGGCCCGAACGAAGTGTGACCTAGAACTCTCGTCCGACGAGCCCACCAGTCTCCGTGTCGAGGACCGTGCGCACGATCCCATCCTTGAACCATTGCTCGCCGAGCACCTCGTCAGGAACGTCGTTGCTGTTGATCGTGCAGATGTATTGCCCGCCGGTGGTCTCCACCATCTGTCGAGCGAACTGGAGAGCACCTGCCCGCTGCCTCGGATCGACGCCGTCGAACACAGACGAGTCATGGACGAGGAAGTCGGGGTGGTGTGCGGTCGATATGCCTTCTTCGAGCATGGTGAGGTCGAAGCAGAACAGGATCATACGGTCGATGCCACTACTCCCGGAGCCCGTGGCGCGAAGGGTGAACTTGTAGCCGCTGTCGTCTACAGCCACCGTTAGTACCGCGTCCTTGCCATAGAGCTGCTTCATCTTCTGGCTGAAACGATCACTGATGCGGTCGAGCTTGTCGCGCGATGCCGTCAGCTCGCGGGTCGCATCGTTGCGCCTAGTTGACTGTTCGAGCTTTAACTCCTCGCGGCGAGAGACGAGTTCTCGTGCCTGCTCGATCTGGAGATCGACTGCGGCGGTCCTCGCTTGCACGTCAGCGAGTTCACTGCGCATGGAGTTCAGCTCTTCGAGCGCCCCTCCTGCATCCAGAGTGCGCAAAAGCGCATCGCGCTGTTCGTCGAGCTGCCGCATCTCAGTCGCGCGCTCGGCGATTCGGGCATCCAGGCTCTCGACCTCACTCCGCAGGAAGGTGCGACGGTTGGCCATGAGCGCGGAGTGGAAAGCTCGGACATCATCAATCTGGCGCTTGAAGCCATCTGCCAGAACCGCGCCCGCGGCTTCAAACAACTGCTCAACCGGCAGGGTCGGAGCGGTCGGTTCGTGGGCATCAGCAAGCGATGCTTGGTACAGCTCTCGCATACGTCGGTCAACCACGGCATCGTCACGTAGGGCGGAGATGCGGGCGGTTAACGCGTCGGTCCGGTCGACCAGCGAGTTCGGATCTTCGAGGACTCGGAATCCAACGATCCTTGACTCCCACTCGTCAACCTCGTTCTTGAGCGAGGCGCGTTCGAGGACAAGTTCATCTTCGGGGCGGAGCGTTGAAACGAGCCCGTCGCGCGTGGCCGCTGTGATCGCTTTGAGCTGGTCGAGCCCCTTCTTGACGTTCGCCAGCTCGTGAACGACCGTCCAGTCGAGCCCAAGGAGAAAAGCGACATGTTGCCGACTGCTGGTTGCAGGCTGCTGTGCCAGTACCTTGAGTGGGTCCTTGGGCGTCTCGCTGCGGATCACGTATGAGAGAAGCGTGCGGACAGATAGCCCTCCGGTGTTCTCTTGTTTAGATGGTTCCAGCCTGAAGAGCGAGAGGCCGAGGACTTCCTTCCAATCGGCGACCGTGATTTGCCCTTCTACCAGCCATGGGTCGATCGCACTCCGCGCATCGCCCTGAGCCGATACGCGGAGCTTGGTGCCGCGCAGGAGTGGCCTGGTCACGGTGATCTCCCCACCAAACATCTCCAGCGTCAGTGAGATCTCCCACCCATCATCAGCGAGCGGGGCCAGGCTCGGGTGCAGCGATCCGGCAAGCGCGTAGTTAAGCAGCATCAACATCGTGGACTTGCCACGAGCATTCCGGCTGTCCTGCTCCGTGGAGTCGCTTGCTCGGTCAGCCACAATCGCGTTGAACCCTCGTTTGAACTCGATCGTCTTGAACTCATCACGATTAGCGCTGAGGCGAATGAACATTAGCTGGCTCTCAAGATCTGGTCGTTGTAGTCGAGCACGACTGCGCCATAGAGCAGGGTCAGCGCTGTCACGAAGGAGTCATACGTTGCTGTGGGCACGGCTTGCTTGTGCTCTAGGAAGAGTCGTCCGATGGTAAGGCTGCGTTGACCGAGCGACAGGAGCAAGGAGGCGGCTTCACCAACTACCGTCTGCTCGACGGGCGTGAACTTGTCCGGGTAGACCTCACTCACGTTTGAAGATCTCGCAAATCTCGAACAGGTACGCGACTACGGCCAGTGCAGCGGCTTCCACCTCGGGAGTACCGCGGGGACCTGCGTTCTCGAACGCCTTCTCAACGAGATAGTCGAAGATCGCATCGGGCTCCAGCGACTCGGCTTCCGCCGCGAAGTAGTCACTCTTGAACCTGCTCACAAGACTTCGTCCGAATGCTGGAGCAGTTGTGGTCTGAAATGCGATGAAGTCGCCGACTCGTGCAGCCTGCGATAGTCCGGCGGTAATGCGCAGCACCGATGTCGGCCCCAGCTTGTTCAGCTCGATCTTCTCTTGTAGCGGAAGCGCCAGTCCGACGTTCGTCGGTTGCGTTGCACTCGGTGCGCTGGCGATCACGCCGCACACGACGCTCAACTCCTCGTATGTGACTCCGCCCAATGCAGTCTTCACCGCAAAGCCGACGCGCTGAGCACGTCGATGCTGGCCGGCCTCACCGGGGCGAATACCATCGCCGAGGCCGGAGCGCCGTGGCTGGAGCAGGTACCTGCCCGGGCGATTGCTGGGTCGCTGACGTTCTCCACGTACGAGTCCTACGAGACGACCATACGATGCGTCCTGGTGCCGCAGTGCGGTGGGATCACCCTCGACGCGTTAACTGTGGGCAGGTACGACCGGATCATCCAGGCGATCATGCTGCAACGCAGCGTCTCCGCAGCTCGCCGAGTCCGCACGGTGTTGGCACAGATCTGCGGATACGCGGTGCGTGACGATGCCATCCCCTACAACCCAGTCTGGGATGTGCAGCGGCTGCCCATGGCGGAGAAGAAAACCTCAATCCTCACCCCCGCACAGATCGCAGGCATCCGCGAACTGATGCAGCACTGGCGAGAGCAGCACACGAACGGCCCCCGCCCGGACTACCGGGCGCTCATCGATGGTATGGACATCATGCTTGGAACCTCAGCTCGCGTGGGGGAGTGCATCGGGCTGCGCCGATGTGATGTGGACATGACCACCGCGCCGCCGACGCTCCTCATCAACGGAACCATCGTGCATACGAAGGAACACGGGATCACCAGGAAGAACTCGCCAAAACGCACCCGTCAGCGCCGCAGGGTGTCGCTCCCTGCACTGGCGGCCGCCGCGGTCCGCCGCCGACTCGCACTCGCCGGGAGAGGCAAGGACGCGCTGCTATTTGCCACGAAGAACGGGAACCCGATCAGCGTCAGCAACTACGAGCGGCTCCTTCGATCCTTCGTCGGTGACAACACCGAGGAACTAGAGAAGCTCGGCTTGGAGGCGGTGGAGTACAGTACCCACACCTATCGTCGCACCACCGCCACCCTAGTGGAGCGTGCCGTTGGGCTCACGCTCGCGTCCCGGCTGCTCGGGCACGCGAGCGAGCAGATCACCCGAACCAGCTACGTCGTCAGTGCCGAAGAAGTCGACCCCATCACCGTCGACGTTCTCGACAGACTGCTGGGAAGCTGACTGGCGGTATCGGGCGATACCGCCGAGCTTGATGAACGGTGGTCCGGTCTCCGCGGAGCGACATCGAGACAATGTCGATTCGGAGACCTTCAGATACGAGGCGACCTCTCGGCAATCCAGCAATGGCGAGAATGACGCGGTCGCTTCGGCCGTGTCGCTCATGACTCGTCCAGAGGAGGGTTTCCGAGCAGGACCGTTGTCATGTTTCGAATCATCTGGGCCGCCAGCATCCACCTCCGCAACGTTATGCGCAGGTACATGCCGACCAACATCTTGCTCGATGCGATTCGCACCCGCCGCGGGCTCAAGTGGGGCGTGCCCGCGATGCTGCTCGCCATCCCATATCTCTTCGCCGCGAGTATTTGTAGGGTTCTGATCGACGGGGGAGCGTCCCGGTGGCTCTACGTCGTTGCTCTTGTCTACATCTGGAACGCGCTCAAGTTCATCGTGATCGGGCCTGTAACGGTCGCGTCTCTGATCCAATCCAGAAATGTGGAGCACCGGAACGTACGGCCCCGATTCTCTTGAACCATGTTCCAAGCGATCCGAGCTGTGTTGCCGATTGAGTCAGCCCATCCGTCCTAGGCTCTCGTCCTCTCAAGGATCGCTGCAGCAAGCCCAACGCTCGTGCGGAATCTGAGGACTCCCAATCGTAGGCAACACCGACTGTCTAAGGCATCAAGCAGGTGTCTACTTGGTCGCGGCACGGACGAGTGCCTTTGTGCATCGCATGACGGTGACAAACGTCCCAGCGCCCCAATTGCGGAATACCCCACCGGGGTATAGTGTTATGTACATATACCCGGTATGGGTACCAGCAAACGAGAAGAGGATACGCGATGGCCACGAATGAGTACCAGGTGACGGGCATGACGTGCGGGCACTGCGAGATGTCGATCCGTGAAGAGGTCGCCGAGATCGCCGGGGTCGAGGACATCCAGGTCAGTGCGCAGACGGGCAAGCTCGTTGTCACGAGCTCCGAGTCTGTCGAGGATGCTCAGATTCTGGCTGCCGTCGCAGAGGCGGGTTACTCGGCGGTGCGGGCGATATGAACGCGGGCGCACGGCTTGCTGTGTATGGAGTCGGGTTGGTGGTGGCGTTCGGCGGGGCATTCGGCCTAGCTGGCGCAGCTATCCCCACGAGCGTTGTAAGCGATTGGATGAAAGGCACTGAAATGAACGGTCACGATAGCGGCCACGATTCCGGCACAACTAGCGCAAACGGTTCGATGAGCGCCACGGCGGATAACCTGAAGGGTCTCGCGCTTGGCCTCAACGGGTATGTGTTGTCGCCGGTCGAGGCTCCTGCGGGCGTCAGTGAGCCCGGCGAACTGGCCTTCCAGATTCAGGATGCGTCAGGAGCCCCGGTCAAGGAATATGCGACCGCACACGATAAGGACTTGCATTTGATCGTGGCGCGATCGGATGGCAGCCAATTCCGCCACGTTCACCCGGTGCTGGATGAATCCACGGGCACGTGGTCGACGCCGTGGGAATGGGCTGAAGCAGGGACCTACCGCGTTTTTGCAGACTTCACGCCGGCAGGGACAGATGCACCCGCAATTACTCTCACACGCACCATTCAGGTGGCGGGGGAGTTCGCTCCCGTGGTACCACAGCCAACACAAGTCGCAGAGGTCGACGGATTCACGGTTTCCGTTGATGGCGACCTAGTAGCGGGTTCGGCGAGCGAACTCATTCTTACCGTCACGCGCAATGGAGTGCCGGTGACCGCCCTGGAACCGTATTTGGGTGCGTTCGGCCATCTCGTTGCTCTTCGCGACGGCGACCTCGCGTATCTGCACGTGCACGCCGAGGGTGAAGAACCCAAGGCCGGCGAGACATCCGGTCCGGACATCGCGTTCGCCGCAGAGGCCCCGACCGCTGGCCGTTACCTGCTGTACCTGGACTTCCAGGTCGACGGCCAGGTGCACACCGCCGAGTTCGTGCTCGATGCCGCCCACGGCGATGGAGCGACAGGCTCTGAAGGCGGCTCACACCAGGACGGGCACTGATCGTCGCGTCTCGCTTCTGCTGTAGCTGACGGCTGCAGCTCACCGCTACAGCCAAGAAAAGGGAAATACACATGAGTACATCAGCGCCCCCGAGTGTGGGCACAGGCGTCGAGTTGGAGATCGGCGGCATGACCTGCGCCTCCTGCGCGATGCGGATCGAGAAAAAGCTCAACAAGCTCGACGGCGTCGTCGCGACCGTGAACTACGCGACAGAGAAGGCGAAGGTCACTGTTCCGGACGGGTATGACCCTGCGCTGTTGATCGCCGAGGTCGAGAAGACCGGTTACACCGCGACGATGCCAACGCCCAAGGGCAAGAAGAAGTACGGCGCAGCTGCCGGGGACGCTGACGACGCGGACCCGGAGCTACAGTCGCTTCGCAACCGGCTGATCGGCGCGATAGTGCTGACCGTGCCAGTTATCGCGATGGCGATGATCCCCGCGTTGCAGTTCACTTACTGGCAGTGGGCGTCGCTCGCACTGGCGGCCCCGGTGATCCTTTGGGCGGCATGGCCGTTCCACAAGGCAGCGTGGACGAACCTCAAGCACGGCGCCGCGACGATGGACACCCTCATCTCCATGGGCACCTCCGCCGCATTCCTCTGGTCGCTGTATGCGCTGTTCTTCGGCACCGCCGGCGTCACAGGCATGACGCACCCGTTCGAGTTCGCGTTGGCCGCTTCCGATGGCGCGGCGAACATCTACCTCGAGGTGGGCGCAGGTGTGACGATGTTTATCCTCGCCGGTCGGTACTTCGAGAAGCGCTCCAAAAAGCAGGCCGGTGCTGCCTTGCGCGCTCTGCTGGAGCTCGGCGCGAAAGAGGTCGCGGTTCTGCGCAGCGGAGTCGAGACGAAGATCCCGGTCGAAGACCTGCAGGTCGGCGACGAGTTCGTCGTGCGCCCGGGAGAGAAGATCGCCACAGATGGCGTTGTGGTCTCTGGGACGTCTGCAGTTGACGCATCCATGCTCACTGGCGAAGCGGTGCCGGTCGAGGTCTCCGAGGGTGACACTGTCACCGGGGCAACGACGAATGTCGGGGGTCGGCTCGTTGTGCGTGCGAGTCGGATCGGATCGGACACGCAGTTGGCGCAGATGGCCCAGCTCGTTGAAGATGCTCAGACAGGTAAGGCTGAAGTGCAGCGTCTCGCCGACCGGATCTCTGGTGTGTTCGTCCCGATCGTGATCGTGATTGCGTTTATTGCACTCGGCGGCTGGCTCGGCGCGGGGTTCCCAGTGACTGCGGCATTTACCGCGGCAGTTGCCGTCCTTGTTATCGCCTGCCCCTGCGCGTTGGGACTGGCGACGCCGACTGCACTGCTTGTTGGCACCGGACGTGGCGCGCAGATGGGCGTGCTCATCAAAGGCCCGGAAGTGCTGGAATCCACCCGCAAGATCGACACCGTCGTGCTCGACAAGACCGGTACCGTCACCACCGGCAAGATGACTCTCGTCGACGTGGTCGTCGAGGCCGGCACCGATCGAGCCGAACTGTTGCGACTGGCCGGAGCATTGGAGGATGCCTCGGAGCACCCGATCGCGCAGGCAATCGCCAAGGGTGCAACCCAGGAAGTCGGAACACTGCCGACGGCTGAAGGCTTCACGAACATCGAAGGCAAGGGCGTGCAGGGCGTAGTCGATGGCCACGCCGTGCTGGTGGGCCGCGAGTCGCTGCTCGATGAGTGGTCTCTGAAGTTGAGCCGTGAACTGGCGTCCACGAAGGTGCGCGCTGAGGGCGAAGGCAAAACGGTCGTCGCGGTGGGCTGGGACGGGCGGGCGCGAGGCATCCTCGTGGTTGCTGATACGGTCAAGCCGACAAGCGCGGAAGCGATCGCACAATTCAAAGCGATCGGCTTGACTCCGATCTTGCTCACCGGTGACAACGAGGCCGTAGCCTGGCAGATCGCCACAGAGGTGGGCATCGAGGAAGTCATCGCCGAAGTCCTCCCGAAGGAGAAGGTCGACGTTGTCATCCGACTGCAGAAGGAAGGACGGGTCGTCGCGATGATCGGCGACGGCGTCAACGACGCCCCCGCCCTCGCCCAAGCCGACCTCGGCCTTGCCATGGGCACCGGCGCAGACGTCGCGATCGAAGCATCCGATATCACCCTGGTGCGCGGCGACCTGCGCAGCGCGGTCGACGCGATCCGACTGTCTCGCAAGACGCTCGGAACGATCAAGACCAACCTGTTCTGGGCGTTCGCCTACAACGTCGCGGCGATCCCAGTCGCGGCGCTCGGAATGCTCAATCCCATGCTTGCCGGGGCCGCAATGGCGCTATCCAGCGTCTTCGTTGTTGGCAACAGTCTGCGCCTGCGCGGGTTCAAAAGCATCGCTAAGTAATAACGCGACCACCCCCCATTAATAAACACGAAGGGAATCACCCAGCATGACGAACGATATCGAGGCAACTTCCAGCTGTTGCAGCACCAGCGCACCCAACCCCGCCGCAGCAGGAAACGACCGCGAGAACCTGATGGCTGGCAGCGTGAGCGACGACATAACCACATGCCCGGTCATGGTCGGCACCCCTGTCAGCAAGAAGACCGCAGAAGCAGTCGGTCTCTACCGCGACCACGAGGGCGAGCGGTACTACTTCTGCTGCGGCGGATGCGGGCCCGCCTTCGACTCGGACCCCGCCAAATACGCCGCCAACATGGCGTAACACGCGGACGAGGGATCCGCGGCTTATTCCCACACGTCGCGGATCCCGCTGATCGTCAAGTCACACTCACCCAAAACTGGAGAACGCAACTTATGCCCGCACACCATGTCGTGATACTCGGGGCAGGCGCTGCTGGCACGGCCGCCGCTCGCGCGCTTGCCGGTCAAGACGATGTCAAGACAACCACCGTCGGACGGACACACGAGACGCCGTACGCGCGCATGCTCGTCAAAGGTGTCGCTTTCGGCTTAACTACTCCTGATCTCATCCGGCTGCCGATGCCGCAAGTGGACTTCGTTGCCGACACAGTCGAGCATGTCGACTCCAAAACTCGAGACGTTCATCTTGCCTCGGGCACAACGATCGCCTACGACTCGCTCATCGTCGCGACAGGAAGCCGAGCGCGCGGCCTCGACGCGAACGTGCCAGGCGCCAAACAGGCCCTACAGGCCGGAACCCTGACTGCCTTTCATTCTCTCCGAGACGCCGTGCGAATTAGGGCGGCGGTCCTCGCGTGCGGCAAGCCCGCTCGCGTTGCCATTTATGGCGCTGGACTGACCGCATCAGAGACCGCGTCCGCGCTGCAGGGGCAAGGCCACCAGATCAGCCTTATCGCTCGCAGCAAAATACCTGGTGTTGCCACGTTCGGCAGGTCCGTTGCCGAGCGCATCGCAGCCGATCACCAGTCCCGGGTGAACACGTTTTTCGGCCATACAATTAGCGCGGTTCGCCCCGGACCGGAGGCGACTGTCGTCACCCTGGATGACGGAAGCGAACTCACCGTCGACCTGGTCATCATTGCTCTCGGCACGACACCTGTCGGCCCCGCGCCCTGGCGTGAAGGAGTAGCCGTTGACGACCGACTCCGGGTGCACGGCCTCGAAAGCGTGTACGCGGCGGGAGGCATTGCCGTGCATCACGACGACTACCTCGGAACGTGGCGCATCGACCATTGGGACGACGGTGCTGCGCAGGGAGCACACGCCGCCGAGATGCTTCTCCACACCGTTGGTCGAGGCGAAGACCCGGGCCCGTACCGACCTCGCAGCGCCTACATGGCGATGATCTACGGGCGGACGATCGCCGGAGTGGGCTACACCGGATACCCGGACACGGGCATCGAGGGTGCTGAGGAGTTCATCGTGCTGCACGAGCACGGGGACACCGTGGTCGGAGCAAGTGGCGTCGACGCAGTTGGGGCTGTATATCAGTGGGGCCAGCGCCTCCATGAGGTCTATTTCTAGGTGTCAGGGTGTGCCCTCGCACGCTGCCGCAGTCCACGCATTCACGATGCTCGACATGAATGTTGTGCTGTATAACGTTGCGCGGGATTCCGTCACGGACGTCAGCGCGTGAGCCTTCCCGGGCGTGAACACACCTTTTGATGACTTTGAGTCAACAGGGTGTCGAGGATGCTTCTACCAAGCGGTGAAACGATGCCACCCGTGGGATCAGTGGGCAGGATGACCCGATCCTTTGTGCCAGACATCACGAGATGCGTCTCCGGTATTCCTCCCGGCATTGACCACGTATTTGGCGGTGTGTACTTCACCGGCGACCTGGAAGTCTAGGTAGAGGAAGTAGGTGCCAGCTGTCGGCGCTTGAGCCATGAAGGAAATCTCGGGACCGGGTTTGGTCACGCCGTCGCCTGGATGGCCCATAGGGTGCACGTGGAGAAATCCCAAGTCACCTTCGCGAAGCGCAACAAGGTGACCAAACGCGCCGAGGTACGGTTCCAGCGACGTCACGGGTGCTCCGCTGCTGGACACAAAGAACCTCAGTTCTGACGCGGAGTCTGCACCAAACGCCCCATGTAGCTCGACGGTCAGGTCCCCGGTCGAAGCGACCATCGAGATGTCCGGACTCGCAGCAGGAGCGAAATCTCCACCAACATGAACCATGCTGGTCAGTACAATGCCGACGCCCAGCGATGACGGGACAAAGTCCGCAAAGAGCCGGTAGGAACCAGCGGCGTTCCAACGCCAGGGGAGCGACCAGACCCCGTCGCCGTCGTTGTGCGGGTGCACGTGTCTGAACTGTGTACCGTCGGCGCGGACAACGATCAGGTGAAGGTCCTTGTCGTGGGAGGTGTCGTAATTAGCAACACCTTCACCGCCGGGTTCAGTGAGCCGGAAGGAGAGCGTCCCGTCCTCGAGAAGTTGCTGAGGCGCCGAGAGGTCGTGGATCTGGAACCCGCTCTGTTCGATAGACAGACCCGGAACAGGAGGGGTTAGTCCTGCTCCGTGATCGCTATGCATTCCGATACCAGCGGCAGGGCCTTCATCGTGGTTGATCATGTCACTCTTCCTTTCTAATTTATACCGTATGGGGGTATGTGTTCTGGTGAAACGATTAATCCGCCCAAGGTATTCCGTTATTACGAAGAAAGCACCACGCACCGGGGAGATTGTTCAAGAGATCGCCATAGCTGTCGCACGAACATGCTCCGTAATACC
>JBDSZO010000301.1:0-2367 GCA_039925105.1 Terrimesophilobacter sp.
GACCTGAAGTGGTCTTTCACGCCGCAGCCCTAAAACACCTGCCGATGCTTGAGCAGTACCCCGTCGAAGGGTGGAAAACCAACGTACTGGGTTCATTGAACGTTCTGCGTGCTGCCATGAACGTCGGTGTCGAAACGTTTGTCAACGTATCGACCGACAAAGCCGCGAACCCAACAAGCATTTTGGGCCACTCCAAGCGCGTAGCCGAGAAGCTCACCTCATGGGCAGCTGGGGAGAGCGGCAAAAACTACGTATCCGTACGCTTCGGCAACGTCATCGGCAGCCGCGGATCCATGCTGCCGACATTCACCGCACTGATCGACGCCGGTGGACCGCTGACGGTGACACACCCGGACGCCACCCGCTACTTCATGACCATCCAGGAGGCCTGCCAACTGGTCATTCAAGCCGGCGGAATTGGCCAGCCCGCAGAGGTTCTCATTCTTGACATGGGGGAGCCGGTACGAATCCTCGACGTCGCCAACCGCATGATCGAAATGTCGGGAAAAGACATCCCGATCGTGTTCACCGGCCTCCGTCACGGTGAAAAGATCCACGAAGTACTCATGGGCGCACACGAATCAGATGACCGCCCCATACATCCAAAAATTTCGCAAACAACAGTCAAAGTCATCACGCCCGAAAACCTCAACATGCAGGTATGGATGGAGCGATGCCGGATTGAAGACCATGTGCTGGAAGAACTTGGCGACGATACGCACGCCGAGTCCACTACTCGGGTCTGAACGCAACCCCAACAAACTATCCCGGATCTGAGCACTCAGGAATGAAAGCCACCGTCGCATGACAGGTCCATGGCGGGCAATGCGCGTGTGTAATACAGTGTCGGAATGACTGTCTCCTCGTCGTCCGAACGCGAGATCGAAACCGAAATCGTCACAGACTTCAAGGACAAGATGAGCTACGGCTCATATTTGCAACTCGATTCTTTGCTCTCAGCACAGGTTCCGGTCAGCGACCCTGAACACCACGACGAGCTGCTGTTCATCATCCAACACCAGACCAGCGAACTCTGGTTGAAGCTCATGCGACATGAGCTACTGTCGGCCTGCGAATCGATTCGCAACGACGAACTGCAGATCGCACTCAAACGCATCGCCAGGGTCAAACACATCCAACGCCAGCTCACCGAACAATGGTCAGTGCTGGCAACCCTCACCCCGAGCGAATACGCCCAATTCCGCGGGTACCTCGGCAACGCCTCCGGATTCCAGTCCTACCAGTACCGCGCCGTCGAATTCCTCCTCGGTAACAAGAACGCCGGAATGCTGAAAGTGTTCGAATCCCATCCCGAAGCCCACGAACTGCTCTCGACACTGCTCGAAATGCCCAGCGTGTATGACGAATTCCTGCGGTACCTCGCACGGCACGGGCACTCCGTACCGGCAACCGTGCTGCAGAGAGACGTGCGGCAAGGGTACGCGTTCTGCCCCGAACTGGTCGAAACGTTTCGCACCATCTACCAGAACCCTGAACAGAACTGGCTTGCTTACGAAACGTGCGAAGAATTCGTCGACCTCGAAGACAACTTCCAACTGTGGCGGTTCCGGCACGTCAAAACGGTGCTGCGCATCATCGGAACCAAACGGGGCACCGGCGGCTCCAGCGGTGTCGGCTTCCTGCAAAAAGCACTCGAATTGACCTTCTTTCCCGAACTGTTTGCGGTGCGCACGGAAATCGGATGATCACCACATTTTCGGTAGACGAATGCTGGGCCGGCCGCTGGCTCGGCCGCTCAACGCTCGCCGCCGAGAATGGACGATTCAGGATGGCAGAGGCCACGGATCCGTCGCCCACCGATCACCTCGTCGGAACCGTCTTCACCGGATTCCGCGACTCCCACGTACACCTCGGTCTCGTCGACGGCCGCGCCCTCGTCAACGCCGGAATTGCCGCCGTCGACGACCTCGGCTGGGATGCCGAACAGATCGCTCTCTGGTCGAAAGAACCTGATCTACCCGAAATCCGGTTCGCCGGCAGAATCCTCACCGCACCCGGCGGATACCCGACCGAGTCCGGCTGGGCACCGGAAGGCACCTGCGAAACGTTGACGGCACCCGCCGACGCGAAAGGAGCCGTAACACGACAACTGAGCGCAGGCGCAAGCCTGATCAAGGTCGCCCTCAACTCCGACACCGGCCCGACGCTCGACGACGCGACACTCGTCGCGGTCATTTCTCACGCCCACGCGCGCGGCATAAAAGTGGTCGCGCACGTGCAAGGTGTCGGCCAGGCCGAACGAGCCTGGCATGCCGGAGTCGACAGGTTCGCGCACACCCCATGGTCCGAACGACTGGACGACCGGCTCGTCACCGCAATGGCGCGCCACCAGAGCTGGGTGAGCAC
>JBDSZO010000302.1:0-3485 GCA_039925105.1 Terrimesophilobacter sp.
GCTTGAGAGCGATGGCGCGAATCACGTCGTCCCCGAGGTGCTGTGCAACCTCCAGGGTGATCTCCTGGGAGTCATCTCCGATCGTGATGGTCGTCTTGAGCGCGTTGTAGATGCCGGGAATCGCCTCGTGCGGAAACTCGATGTCGACGACGGGGCCGGTAACGCGTGAGATGCGGCCGATGCCGGCTGGCTTCGTCTTCGCCGCGTCGCTGGTTTTCGCTTTCGAGCTGGCGGACTTACTGGCCGGCTTCTTCTTATCTGGAGCAGTCGTGGTCATGGCTTTCCCTGTTTCTCCTTGTTGCTATTTCGCCGAGGTGAGGGCGTCTACGCCGCCCACGATCTCGGAAATCTGTTGGGTGATCTCTGACTGGCGGGCGTTGTTGGCCAACCGGGTGTAATTCGTGATCAGCTTGTCTGCGTTGTCGCTGGCAGACTTCATCGCCTTTTGGGTGGCTGCATGCTTGCTCGCCGCCGACTGCAGCATGGCATTGAAGATTCGGCTCTCGATGTACACCGGGAGCAACGCATCCAGGACATTATTGACGTCGGGCTCAAATTCGTAGAGCGGCAGAAGCTCGTGGTCGTCTGGCTCTTCTACGCCTTCGACAACCTCCAGCGGGAGCAGGCGAACGACCTCGGGGGTCTGCGTCAGCATGCTGATGAAACGGTTGTAGACGATGTGAATCTCGTCCACCCCGCCCTCACTTGCTGGCTGAAGGAATCGTGCAACAAGTGCCTCGCCGATCTCATGCGCTGTCGACGATTCTGGATTATCGGTTCCACCGACCCAGGACTGCTCGATCGGTCGTTTGCGAAAGTTGAAGTACGCGATCGACTTGCGACCGACAAGGTAGTGCACAACCTCTTTGCCTTCTCGACGAAGTCGGGCAGCCAATTCGCCTGCCTCCTTCAACACGTTCGTGTTGAACGCGCCGGCCAGGCCGCGGTCGGAGGAGAAGACCAGGATGGCTGCCCGCTCAACCTTCTCCGGCTCGGTGGTGAGAATGTGATCAGCGTTGGAGAACGTTGCAACGGCCGAAACGGCGCGGGTGACGGCGCGCGAGTATGGCCCGGAAGCGGCAACCCGCGCTCTCGCCTTCTGAATGCGCGAGGCAGCGATAAGCTCCATGGCCCGAGTGATCTTCTTGGTCGTCTGAGCAGATTTGATCTTCTGCCGGTAGACCCGAAGTTGCGCTCCCACTTTTCCCTCTCCTTGAACTAACCTTTGGCGACCGCGTTAGCGACGCTTTTTGACAATCTGCTCCTGAGCGATGTCCTCGGCGGCGATCTCTTCGAACTCTTCACGCCCGACCGAGATGAGCGGCTTGCCCTCACCGGTCTGGAACTCGAGCTTGAACTTGTCGACCTCCTTGTCGAGGGTTTCAACGGTCTTGTCATCCAGAACGTTCGTTTCACGAAGCGTCTCAAGAACCTTGGTCTTGCGCCCGAGATAGTCGAGCAGCTCAGACTCGAATCGCAAAATGTCCTCCACCGGCACCTCGTCCAGCTTGCCGTTCGTTCCGGCCCAGATGGCGACGACCTGGTCCTCGACCGGGTGCGGAGAATACTGTGGCTGCTTGAGCAGTTCGGTCAGCCGGGCGCCGCGGGCGAGCTGGCGGCGGCTTGCCGCGTCCAGGTCGGAGGCGAACATCGCGAACGCCTCGAGTGAGCGGTACTGGGCCAACTCGATCTTGAGTGTTCCAGAGACCTTCTTGATCGACTTCACCTGGGCGTCACCACCGACACGGGAGACCGAAACGCCGACATCCACGGCGGGACGCTGGTTGGCGTTGAACAGGTCCGATTGCAGGAAGATCTGGCCGTCGGTGATGGAAATCACGTTGGTCGGGATGTAGGCAGAAATGTCATTCGCCTTGGTCTCGATGATCGGCAGACCGGTCATTGAACCCGCACCGAGCTCGTCGGAGAGCTTCGCACAACGCTCCAGAAGCCTGGAGTGCAGGTAGAACACGTCGCCGGGGTACGCTTCGCGCCCTGGTGGACGACGGAGCAACAGCGACACGGCACGGTAAGCCTCAGCCTGCTTCGAGAGGTCATCGAACACAATCAAAACGTGCTTTCCGCCGTACATCCAGTGCTGGCCAATCGCACTGCCGGTGTACGGGGCGAGGTACTTGAAGCCGGCAGCATCCGAAGCCGGGCTCGCGACGATAGTGGTGTACTCCATCGCGCCGGCGTCCTCGAGGGCGCCACGCACACTCGCAATGGTTGAGCCCTTCTGGCCGATCGCAACGTAGATGCACCGAACCTGCTGGTTCTCGTCGCCCGACTCCCAGTTCGCCTTTTGGTTGATAATGGTGTCGATCGCGAGCGCGGTCTTTCCGGTCTGCCGGTCGCCAATAATCAGCTGACGCTGACCGCGGCCGATCGGAATCATCGCGTCAATCGCTTTGATGCCGGTTTGCATTGGCTCATGCACGCTCTTGCGCTGCATGACCCCGGGAGCCTGAAGCTCAAGGGCGCGACGACCTTCGTTGGCAATTGCACCGAGTCCGTCGATCGGGTTGCCGAGCGGGTCAACCACGCGGCCGAGGTATCCGTCACCAATCGGCACGGAAAGGACCTCTCCGGTTCTGGTCACCTCCATGCCCTCGACGATGCCACCGAACTCGCCGAGCACAACAACGCCGATCTCACTCTCGTCAAGGTTGAGTGCGAGGCCGAGTGTGCCGTCAGCAAAGCGCAACAGCTCGTTGGCCATTGCACCAGGAAGCCCTTCGACGTGTGCGATGCCGTCTGCGGCGTCGATCACATAACCGACCTCGGTCGCGTCAGCCTTGCCCGGGTCGTACGCCTTCGCAAAGTCCTGGAGGGCGTCGCGGATCTCGTCCGGGCTGATCGTCAGTTCTGCCATTGTTCTTCCTCTTTTGTCCTGCGGAGCCACGTTGTGGCCCCATTGATGTTCTTGTCTCGCTACCCAGCGAGTTGAAGTCGTAAATCTTTCAAACGGGTTGCGATGGTGTCGTCGATCACGTCGTCGCCGACAACAATTCGCACTCCTCCAAGCACGCTCGGATCGATGACCTGCTGAATTCGCAGGGCGCCATAGCTGCTGGACAGTCCTGCCTTCAACCGTTCGAGCTGAGTGTCATCCAGCGGTGCAGCGACGGTGATTGTTGCGATAGTCAACGACGCCTGGTCAGCGACCAGTCCCGCTGCGTGCTTCAGAAGCGCCCCAATGCGGCGGCCTCGCGGCTGCTGGACGAGGTGGCTCACGATTGCCACGGTCTGTTCACTCACCGAACCGGCGAGAAGGCGCTCCACCAGGGTGACTTTCGCCGACGGCTCCCCCAGTTTGCTGCCAACGGCGAGTTCCAATTCGGCGTTCGACGAGACAAGGCGTCCGAAACCGAACAACTCTGCCGGGATGTCGACCCCATCCTCGACCGAGGACGCCAGTACGCGAATGCCGATCTCTTCGACGCCTGCGAGCAGGTCCACCGGCTCCGACCAACGGTGGTCCG
>JBDSZO010000303.1:0-3482 GCA_039925105.1 Terrimesophilobacter sp.
TCTGCCAGAGCATGAAATCGCTGAGGCGCTGCTCGCCAGAGGTGCGGATCACCAGATCAGGATCGGGTTGACCGCCCGTGTACAGGTGCTCGCCGATGAGTTCAGGGGTGAGAATCTCGGCGAGCGCATCGAGGGTTCCGCCATCGATCGCATGCTGCTCAACAATGCTGCGCATGGCATCAGCAATTTCGCGCCGACCCCCGTACCCGACCGCAAGGTTGATGTGCATGCCGGTATTCGCGGTCGTGCGGGACTGGGCCGCCTCGAGGCTTGCCGCAAGCGCATCCGGAAGCCCGGTACATGAGCCAACGTGCTGAACTTTCCAATTGCGAAAATGGGAGAGGTCGTCAGCGAGGTCAGCAATAATTTCAAACAGGTCGGAAAGTTCCTGGTGAGGCCTCCCGGCGAGATTGTCGCTGGAAAGCAGGTACAGGGTTGACACCGAAATACCCAGGTCATCGCACCAGCCAAGAAACTCACGAAACTTCGCGGCGCCGGCACGGTGACCCTGGCTTGCCGAATCCAGGGAGTTCAACTTCGCCCACCGACGGTTTCCGTCGAGGATCATTGCCACATGCTTCGGGACTGCCAGTGTGGCGATTTCGCGCCGCAGGCGATTCTGGTAGAGCCCGTAAAGGACGCCGAGACCGAAGGGTACTTCCCGCTTTCGCACACCGCTACGTTAGTCCACATCGGTGCGTGTATTGCCGCAGCGCAGATGTTTGCGCGCGGCTGTTGTGCTGCACGACTGTGCTGAAGACGCGCCTAAACTTGCCACATGAACTCCAGCGCGCGCGACACCCCGCCGCTCAATGACGACACCCCTGACCTACCGAACATTCCGCTTCTTGAGGATGAGAGGCTGCATGCGGAGGTGAAACCGACCTGGCGTGGGTGGATCCACGCCGGCACGTTCCCGGTCGCAATCGCCCTCGGCATAGTGCTTCTTTTGCTCGCTGATGGAGCTGCGGCGAAGGTGAGTTCCGCCGTGTTTGTGGTCAGCTCCCTGCTGCTGTTCGGTGTCTCAGCCGTCTACCACCGCTTCGACTGGGGACCGAAAGCTAAGCGAATCCTGAAGCGACTGGATCACGCAAACATCTTCCTGCTCATCGCCGGCTCGTACACGCCGATCACGGTTTTGAGCCTCCCGCACAGCAAAGCGGTGCTGCTCCTGAGTCTGGTCTGGGGCGGTGCCGTGTTGGGCATCGGTTTTCGCGTATTCTGGATCGGCGCCCCCCGGTGGCTCTACGTTCCGCTCTACGTCCTGCTCGGCTGGGGCGCAATCATGTTCATCTTCGACCTGTTCAACGCGAATGCGGTGATGATGACGCTCATCATTGTTGGCGGTCTGTTCTACACCGCAGGTGCAGTGATTTACGGCCTCAAACGCCCCAACCCGTTCCCAGGGTATTTCGGATTCCACGAAATCTTCCACGCCCTGACCCTGCTGGCGTTCCTGTGCCACTGGACCGGAATTTTTTTGGTCGCGGTCAATCCGCCGATTGTGGGTTAGAGTCCGAATCGGTCAGGTCTGCCGCTTGGCGTTCTGCCTCAAGTCGCTCCTGGATTTCTCCGCGGTATCGCGTCCTGCGCACCCGCCGCACCATGTCGAACAGCAGCACAACCGTGCCGATGGCGACGACGAAGATTGCAACGAAACCTATCCATCCCGGCGTCACAGAATTTGGGTCGATCTCCGGTGTCGGTGTTGCCGCCATGACCACGCTCAGCCAGCTAATTACCATGCGTCATACCCCATCAACTCTCTATCCCGGCGAACAGGTCGTTCTCGGGCAAGTCGGTGTGCACGAGCGAGTGAACCAGCTGGTAATCCTCGAACGGCCACGCCTCGCGCTGCAGTTCGTTGGGCCAGAAGAAGAAACCACTGTCCGGTGGTACCTGGCTCGCATGGGCACGCAACGCATTGTCGCGGTTGTCGAAGAAATCGCCGACGTTGACCCTGCTGGTTGACGGGTCTGGACGATCCGCGATCCGCGCACGAAAACCATCCAATTGTTCCAACAGTGGAGACTGCGGATCCGTGGCGGTCAGGGCATCAATCATCGCGTTGATCCGTGAGGCGTTGAATATGCGGTCGTAATAGACCTTTTGAATGGTCCACGGCTTGCCGGCGTGCGGGTACCGGCTGGCGTCGGCCGCCGCATCCATTGCGTACATCGACAATTCGTGGGTTCGGATGTGATCCGGATGCGGGTATCCGCCCTGCTCGTCATAGGTGATCATGACCTGGGGTCGAAAGTCGCGGATGATGCGCACCAAAGGGTCTGCGGAGATTTCCAGCGGGATGGTGGCAAAACAGTTCGGAGGCAACGGTTCGTCGTTCTCGGGCAGCCCGGAATCCTCGAAACCGAGCCAAAGATGGTCAAATCCCACCGCCTCGCGAGCACGAGCCATCTCGATTCGCCGCAGGCCTGCCATGTCGCGTTCGGCCATGGCGTTCTCGAGAAGTGCAGGATTCTGGATGTCGCCACGCTCACCGCCGGTGCAACTGACGATCAACACGTCAGCGCCAGCATTCACATAGTGCGCGTACGTCGCAGCGCCCTTGCTCGACTCATCGTCGGGGTGCGCGTGGACCGCCAAAAGACGCTGGGACACCGGACTCCTCACCAACAACCAATACGCTTGACGTATAAGCCTAACCGGGGAGCAGGATGGCCGACACCGCCCGCGCGAACGCCGCGAACTCAGCCCAGAATTCTGGTGCTGGCAGCAACCTCAACGAACGCTATGGCCGCACCCCGGCACGCATCCGCCGCACCCGCCTGCTCGCGATCATCGCCGCTGCAGGCATTGCCGTTGTGTTCGTGCTGTGGGTCATCTGGACAGGTCTGGACAACGGCCAGGGAAGCATCGACGTGCAGGACATCGGGCACACCATCGTTGACGATGCCAACGTGAGCGTGACCTGGGCGCTGTCCGTGCCTGCCGGCACCGCGGTCAGCTGCGCCATCCAAGCCCAAAACGAGGCGCACGGCATTGTGGGCTGGAAGATTGTGCAGCTCCCGGCATCCGACCGCTTCACCCGGCAGTTCACCGAGAATGTGCGTACCACACAGCAGGCTGTCACCGGTTTGATCTACCGTTGCTGGCTCACGTAAGATTGTCTCAATCGCTGTATAGAGACCGGTCGTGTGGCCGGTCTCATTTGTTTGGCTGGCGATCACCGGGGCGTCACTCGCACCGGGCCCACTGAAGGAGTGCACAATGGCCGACGCGACTGCCGAAAGCTGGCTGACCCAGGAAGCCTTCGACCGACTGACCCAGGAACTGGAACAGCTCAGTTCGGATGGGCGCACCGAGATCGCCCACAAGATTGAGATTGCCCGCGAAGAAGGCGACCTCAAGGAAAATGGTGGGTACCACGCGGCGAAGGAAGAGCAGGGCAAAATTGAGGCCCGCATCCGCCAGCTCACCGCGCTTTTGCGCAGCGCAAAGGTCGGCACCCCACCGGACGATGG
>JBDSZO010000304.1:0-1519 GCA_039925105.1 Terrimesophilobacter sp.
CCGATCAGGATCCAGAGATCCCGCTGGATGTCGTCACGTCACCGCGCAGCCTCGGCGACGGTAGCCTGCTCGCGATCAGCAACTCGTTCGGGTTCGGCGGGCACAACGCGGTTGCCGCGTTCCGCACCGTGTAGACCTGCCCGGCATCCAGCATCCCGTGAACATTGCGATCGTCTGCGACTATTTTCTGGACTATGTTGGCGGCGCGCAAACGTCGATGCACCAACAGCGCCGGGCGTTGGAGGCCGCCGGGCATCGCGTGACGATGGTGTCTGCTGCCAGGGAGAAGGGCAGTTTGACCCGCCCGGATCGCCACGACATTCTGGTGCAGCCGAGTTTTGTCCTTCCCGGTGTCGAGCTTCCGATCATCGCCAACACACCCGCACTGCGCACGGCGCTCGCAGAACACTTCACCGCCATGGCAGTGGATGTTGTCCACGCACAAACAGACTTTGGTCTGGCGCATTCTGCGACGGATGTGGCGAGAGAACTTGGTCTGCCGGTCGTTCACACGGTCCACACTTTCTACTGGTCAACCGATCTGGTGTGGCTCGCCCCGCTTGCCGCGTTGACCCACCGGCTTTTGCGCCGCTACCTCGGCGCGCCCATCCCGCGCGAACCGTTGGGCGAGCGTGCGTTCGAGAGAGTGCTGCGCAATGTGACACTGTCGATGGCACTGCGGGCGGATGCCGTGGTGTCACCGTCCGCGCATCAGTCGGATGACCTCAAGGCCGCAGGCGTGCGCGGACCAATTTTCGTCATCCCGAACCCGATGGGGCTGCAGGGCACGCCCTCAGTGCCCCTCACCGACGAGATGCTGGCCGCACCGACCCTGCTGTGGGCGGCGCGCTGTGAGCCGGTCAAACGCCCGTTGGAGTTCGCTGAGGCGGCAATTGCCGCGCTGGGGCGCACCACCAGCGGGTTCAGCGTCGATTTTGTCGGTGAAGGTGCCGACCTTGCCGCCCTGCGGAAACTTGTTGCTGGTCATCCAGAACTGCGCGTGCACGGCGTGCGCGATCATGCAACGGTGCTTCGGCTCATGGACGAGTCAGCAATCGTCGCGCTCAGTTCCTTCAACTTCGACAACCAGCCGATGACCATTGCGGAGGCCGTCAGTCGGGGGCGTGGCGTGCTCTATTGCGATCCGAAGCTGCGGGAGGGCCTCAGCCATGCCGGTTTTCTGGCGAGGAGTCCGGAGATTTCGGGGCTTTCCGAAGCAATAGTCGAGCTGGTCGACAACCCGTCAGAGTTTCGACGTCTGGCCGCCGGCGCGGTGACGGATGCCGAAGTGTTCAGCCCTGCAGCTTTCGTCAAACGTGTCGAAGCGGTCTACCGCGGGTTGCTCAACTAGACGATATGAGTATCAGCTCTTGAGGCTGGGGCCTCGGTTCAAGTAAACGTGGGTTACCAGCCGTTGAGGGTTGGCCTATCCGACAGTTGAACGTGGAGGCCCCAGTTGATTACTTATCGTAGTTTTGTTGGTTTGGATGTGCACGCCCGCACGATTGTTGCCTGTGCT
>JBDSZO010000305.1:0-3570 GCA_039925105.1 Terrimesophilobacter sp.
ACCGCGAACTCCTCATCACTGAGCTTCTGACGCCAATCCGCGTCACTCAGGTTGACCTTGTACTCCATGGTGGTCTCCTTCCGGGAGGAATTGCCCTCCACCATTCTCTAACAGCGCCGGAAGCCCCCGTGTTCCGAAACGGGTGAAAGGATGTCCCCGTGGCTGTCGAGCGAAGCAAACCTGAGCGCAGCACCTCCGAGTGGTATCGCGACTTTGCCGTGTTGGAGGCACGCGGGCAGTCGGCGATTTTCGAAGACTGGGCGCAGGGGGTCGCCGGCGACCCAGAGATTCTCGCGCTAATCGACGGGCTGCCTTTGCAGAAGCGCCAACCAAACCTGGTGTTCGCGACCGCCAGATTGCTCGGTGTTCCTGAGCGCACCTACTCTGAGTTCCGGGCCTGGTTGCTTGCGGAGTGGCCCCGCGTTGCGCCCGAAATCCTGGTCCGGATGACACAAACGAACGAACCGCGCCGCTGCACCGCGATCCTGCCCGCGCTTGCGCTCGCGGCGGGTGGTAAGGATGTCGCCATGCTCGAGCTTGGCGCGAGCGCTGGCCTCTGCCTCTACCCGGACCGATACAGCTACCGGTACGCCGACGGCAACTGGCTGCACCCTGAGGCGGGTCCATCGACAGTCCAATTGACGGCTGACACTTCTGGCCCAGTTCCCGTGCCGTCGCGACTCCCCAGTATTGTCTGGCGTGCCGGAATAGACCTCGACCCCATCGATGTCAGCGACCCGAATGGTGCCCTCTGGCTGCAAACCCTGATCTGGCCGGAGCAGCACCGGCGACGCCAGCGCGTCGAAGCGGCCGCCTCACTCGTCCGGTCGGACCCGCCAACGCTCGTTCGAGGCAACGCCATCGACGAACTCGCAGCGCTCGCTGCGCAGGCACCGAAATCGACTGTTCTGGTCATCCTGACCAGCGCGATGCTGGTGTACCTGCCATACCTGGAACGGATGAGCTTGGTGGAGGCAATCCGCGGCCTGAGCGCGCAGTGGATCTCCCTCGACGGTGTCGGCGTGCTCCCCGAAGTCGATGCGCGTGCCGCTGAAACTTATGCGCCCGACCTGAAACGTGGCCAATTCACCCTGTCGCTCGACGGCGCCCCGCTTGCGACCGTCGGGCCACACGGGCAGTTCGTGAACTGGCCGAAACACTTCGACTGACGCCCGCTTGGGTGGCCGTAGGATGGCGCAGGCAGGTCCGCGAGTGTGAGGGAGAGCAGGATGGCAACGGCACGGTCTGAAGCGCCCGATACTGTCACAACTGCACCCCAAAGTCCGGCACCCAAAAACATCGAAGTACCACAAGATGGCCTTGACGAGCGTGACCGGCGCATCCTCGCATTCGAGCAGCAACACTTCGCGCAAGCGGGTGCGAAAGAGGACGCCATCCGCAGTGAGCTTGGCCTCAGCGCGGCCCGGTACTATCAACTGTTGAACGCGTTAATCGACACACCAGCGGCCATCGTTCACGATCCCCAACTGGTTCGCCGATTACAGCGGGTTAGGGACGCACGGATCGGCACACGCACCCTCGCGCAACTGGGTCGGACCGGAACGCAGCGTTCACACGATGCTCACTAACCACGATGCTGACTAACCACGATGTTGACTAACCACGATGCTGACTAACCACGATGCACACCAACCAGACGATTGATTGCTGACCGAAAAATAGATGGCAAGTTACCCCCACGACCGTTTTGACGATGTTTCGGACCAGATGGAACGCGTCGGGGCGCATCGCGCGCCGGTGAAAAAGGGGCGCGGCTGGATCGGCTTCGGATGGGCAGCCCTGGCGACAGTTGTTTTAACGGCGGGTGGTCTTGTCGGGCTCGCCGCCATCAACAACAACATCAACTTTGATCTGCCTTTTTTGCAGCCCCAAACGACCTCAGCCCCGACCCCCACCAAGGAGCAGACCGCGGAACCGATACTCGACCCTGACGTTCCGCTCACAATCCTGAACGGGACCCCGACGCCCGGGCTTGCCAACCAGGTTGGCGACGCACTCGTGAAACAGGGGTGGAAAGGCGCTGCCGAAGATGTTGGATCCCGGGCAAACGCCGCCGCCCGGGACGTCAAGACGACGGTCGTGTACTACTCGGACCCGAGCTACGAGGGCGCGGCGCGGGGCCTCGTGCTCGCACTGAAGGCCGGTGAGATCCGACTGTCATCCGACTACCCAGCGTCGGCCGTCACTATCGTCATCGGATCCGACTACATACCCATTTCGTAATGCTGGGCGGAGCACCCGAATCTGCACGCAACCATTGTCGGGCGCGCCCGTCGCAGACACCATCCGGTTGGGGTGTCCGCGGCTAGTCTTTGTCCGTGCGGCTGAACGCGAGGGGACCGATGCGGCCTGATACGACTGAGACAAAGTCTTCGAGCGTAACTGTCATGTCGATGACCGCTCGCCGTCGGCAGGGTGTAGTTGTTGGTGTGGTCGTTGTCGCGCTCTCCCTTTCCGGATGCGTTGCGGACACGGTCGGACCCCGCACAAACTCGACACCGGAATACGTCTCGACCTACGAGACCCCGGCCCCGACAGAGGTCGCTCCACTGCGCGGAACAACAGTGCCAGCAGGCTCACTCGACCACGCATCCATCGCGGCAAAGATCGACAATCACTGGGACGCCCGCCCCCAGATCGGCCTCGAAAGCACCGACCTGGTGTTCGAAGAACTCGTCGAGGGCGGTATCACCCGCTACGTCGCGGTCTGGCAGTCGATGATCCCGGACCTGCTCGGCCCGGTACGTTCCATCCGCCCGATGGATCCGGACATCGTGTCCCCGTTCGGCGGGATCATCTGCTACTCGGGTGGGCAGCAGAGGTTCGTCGACCTAATGCGCAAAACTCCGGTTTACAACGCGGTCCACGGCCAGCCGGACACCGCAAGCACGTTCTTTCGCACCACCGCGAAGCGCGCGCCGCACAACGTTGTCGTGAAGGCGAAAGAGGTGCTCGCCCAGCACAAGGACCTCGCTGCACCGCAACAGCAGTTTGCGTACTCGTTGGATGTGCCCTCGTCGACTGCCGCTAAAGAGGGAAAGCCGACGGCGGTCGTGAACTACCGTTTCTCGCCCGGCTTCTACGGTACCTGGACCTACGACGCCAAAACTCAGCTGTTTCTCCGTGCCCAGCAGGGCAAGGCAGACCTCGACAGCAATGCACAGCAGTTGACCGCGACCAACGTTGTTGTGTTGCGCGTCGGTGTCGTGAATGACCAGGATGTGCCGAAGACCCAACTTTTTGGGGGCGGCGAGGCGTGGGTGTCCTCTGGCGGTGGAACTGTGCACGGTTCCTGGTCAAAATCGGCCGCCAACTCGCCGATCCGTCTGGTGGGCGATGATGGAGTTACGATCCGCCTTGCCGCAGGCAACAGCTGGTTTGAACTGGTGCCGACCGCTGGCGGAGTGAGCTTCCTCGCCCCAGCCGCCGGATAACGCCGAACACGCTCCGGGCCACAGCTTGCACTCTCCGGTCGAGAGTGCCAGAATCGTTTAGCACTCTCTTAGTGGGAGTGCCAGAGCTGTTGCATTTTCTACGACGTCCGGGAGG
>JBDSZO010000306.1:0-4774 GCA_039925105.1 Terrimesophilobacter sp.
GTGGGTGGGCATGATGAATGCGCGTTCTGAGCCATTGCGTTTCTCCACGACGGGCCCGAGAACTTCCGGGATCACGTCGCCGGCCTTACGGAGCACGACGGTGTCCCCGATCAGCACGCCCTTGGCCTTGACGACATCCTGGTTGTGCAAGGTCGCCGGTCGAACTGTCGAACCGGCGACGCGAACCGGGTCCATCACGGCATACGGCGTGGCACGACCGGTGCGACCGACACTGACGACGATGTCAAGAAGCTTGGTGTTGACCTGCTCTGGTGGGTACTTGAAGGCGATGGCCCAGCGCGGTGCACGACTGGTGGCACCGAGTTCGTCGTGCAGCGCCAGTTCGTCGACCTTGATGACGATGCCGTCGATTTCGTGTTCGACACTCGCGCGGTTGTCGCCATAATATTCGATGAACTCGGCAACGTCCTGCGCGCTGGTCTTGACGCGATAGTGGGTGCTGGTCGGCAGGCCCCATCCCATGAGCAGGCGATAAACCTCCGATTGGCTGCCCACGGGTGGATTCCGCCACGCACCGATCCCGTGCACCAGCATCCGTAGTCGGCCAAGTCGGTTACGCATGAGTGCGAGTTGGGCCTCGTTCTTGCCTTCTTCCTTTTGGCGCAGGCTCCCGGATGCCGCATTGCGCGGATTGGCGAATAGACGCTCGCCTGCCTCCTGCTGTGACGCGTTCAGTTCACGGAAGGACTCGACCGGGAAGAACACTTCGCCGCGTACCTCGACAAGGTCGGGATGTCCGGTTCCGGCCAGGCGTTGAGGGATGCCGGGGATGGTGCGGACGTTCTCGGTCACATCTTCACCGACGACTCCGTCGCCTCTGGTCGCCGCTGTCACCAGACGACCGGACTCGTAGCGCAGGTTCAGGGCTAGCCCGTCAATTTTGAGTTCGCAGAGGTAGTGGATGGGTCGTCCGGCAAGTTTTTCGGCACGCGCAGCCCACTCCAAAAATTCGCCGATCGTGAACACATTGTCAAGGCTGAGCATCCGCTCGGCGTGCTGCACCGGGTCGAACAGCGTTGTCTGGGCGCGTCCGCCGACGGTCTGGGTTGGGCTGTCCTGACCTTGAAGCTCTGGGAACGCGTGCTCGATTTCCTCGAGCCGCCGCATCGTACGGTCATACTCGGCGTCATCAACCAGACTTTCGTCGCGCTCGTAGTAGGCGTCCCGCAACTTGGCGATGTGCGAGGTCAGTTCGTCAGCTTCCGCCTTCGCCTCTGCGCGTTCACGGGAGTTTTCTGCGTCCACCACGTCAGCCAGTCTAGGTTGCGCCAGTGACAGTGCACTGGCCAAAATTCATGCTTGCTCCGGGCTAGTTGCAGCTACCCCTAACGCCGAATGCGGCGGTAGAAAGTACTTGCTGAGTGGCGCTGAAGGTGAGCACCAGTTCCTTCCCGTGCACCGAGGCCGTGTCGAATTTCAGCGGTTTCGGCAGCCATTGTGCAATGCAGATCAATTTCGGGGCCAGAACTGCATCCACCAGCGAGCCGTACCGGGACCTGAGTTTGTCCACGGTGCTTGCCGCACCATTGACTTCGACACTCGTCGGGGCAAAACTCAGCTGCCCGTCAGCAGCTTTGGGTTCCAGCCCGACGGCAAGAGCAAGAGGAATCGACGGGATGGTGACGCCGAACAAACTGATACGTGGGGTGTTGATTTTGGTACCAAGGCGGATTTCCGGTTCCACAAGCTCGACGTTGGTCACTGCTGATGTGCTCAGCGTCTGCACAAGCTCGGCAACCGTCGACTCGGTCATCCGGAATTCCGCACGGAGTTCCCCGACCGGTTGAGTTTCGTCGATCGGGATGTCGGTCAGGGTGACGTGCACGTGTCCACGCAGGTCTCCAAACGGCACATCATTGATGTCAGCCGAGACTTCGTTCAGGGTACCCGTCGCCAGTTGGCCGAGTACCGAAAAGCCGGCAACGTCGACGGTAACCGGGTCGTCGGCCTTCAGGTTGAAGCTTTGTTGAATTTTGGTGGCGACAAAGTCGGCGACCTGTTGGCGAGCCCAATTGTCGAGAAAGATTGCGCCGATCCCCAACACCAGAAGAACACCAACGATGACTGCGACCGTTATCGTCCTCCGACGGCGCTTGCGGGGCCGTGCGGGTCGCAGCGTCGCATTGCCAGGATCCGAAACGCCAGACGCCGGGCTCGGTGCGACTCCTCCGGACATCGGACTACATCCGCTCCGGCGCGGACACACCAAGAAGATCGAGCCCGTTGCGTAGAACGGTGCCGGTCGCATCGTTCAACCACAAGCGGGTGCGATGGATGTCGGTGATGGGGTCATCGCCGAGTGGGGAGACCCGGCAGTTGTCGTACCAGCGGTGGTAGGCGCCGGCAAGTTCCTCCAAGTATCTGGCGATGCGGTGCGGTTCGCGCAGTTGAGCCGACTGGGCGACGATTCGGGGGAACTCGGTCAGAAGACCGATGAGATTGTTTTCGGTCTCGTGGGTGAGAAGTTCCGGTTCGAACACCGTGCCGTCAACCCCGCTCGCGACCGCGTTGCGCGCCACCTGGTGTGTTCTGGCGTGAGCGTACTGCACGTAGAAGACCGGATTATCGTTGGTCCGTTTTTTTAGCAATTCCGGGTCGAGGGTCAAGGGCGAGTCTGCGGGGTAGCGGCCGAGGGAATAGCGCAACGCATCCGTCCCAAGCCATTCACGCAAATCATTCAACTCAATGACGTTGCCGGCGCGTTTTGACAGCCGTGCGCCGTTGATGCTCACCAGCTGTCCAATGAGCACCTCGATGTCCGCTTCCGGGTCATCCCCGGCCGCACCCGCGAGTGCTTTGAGGCGGTGCACGTACCCGTGGTGGTCTGCGCCGAGCAGGTAGATCTTGTGGGCGAAACCCCGGTCGCCTTTATCGAGGTAGTACGCGGCGTCCGACGCGAAATAGGTGTAAACGCCATTGCTGCGGCGGATGACCCGATCCTTGTCATCACCGAACTTGGTGGTGCGCACCCACACTGCGCCGTCTTCGTCGAACACGTGTCCTTGCTCGCGCAGCCGTTCGACGGCGGATTTGATCTTGCTGACACCAGATTCGTCCGGTTCGTGCAGCGTGCGTTCGCTGAACCAGACATCGAAGTGCACGTTGAACTTCTCGAGAGAGTTCTGGATCTCTTCCAACTGAAGCAGATATCCGGTTTCCCTGGCTACCGCCATAGCGTCATCGCGTGGCAGGTCGACAATGTCGGGATGCCGTTCGAGCACCCGGTCGGCCAGTTCAGCAATGTATGCGCCGGGGTAACCATCTTCTGGTGTCGGTTCGCCAACGACGGCCGCGTAGACGGAGGCACCAAAGTTGTCCATCTGGTTTCCGGCATCGTTGATGTAAAACTCACTGAGCACTCGTGCGCCCGAGGCGGTGAGCACTCGCGCGATGGAGTCACCTAATGCGGCCCAGCGGGTGTGACCGATGTGAAGTGGTCCGGTGGGGTTGGCTGAGACGAATTCGAGGTTGATCGCCTCACCAGACAGGGCATCGTTGCTGCCGTACCGCCCGCCTTGTTCCACGATGGTTTTCACGAGGGCGCCGGCGGCGGCCGCATCCAGTCGAATGTTGATGAACCCTGGCCCGGCAATTTCGACACCAGCGACTCCGGGGATCGCAGTGATGCCGGGAACAAGGCCGGCAGCGAAGTCGCGTGGCGACACACCAAGCGGACCGGCCAGCTTCATGGCGATGTTCAGTGCCCAGTCGCCGTGGTCACGATTCTTTGGACGCTCCAGCGTGACGTCGTCTGCGGTCACCGTCATGGTTCCGCCGTGACGTGAAACGGCATCCGCCACAAACGGGCGGATGGCGGCAGCAAGTTCGGCGGGAGTCACGAGACAAGATTCTATCTGGCTGCAGGTTGGTGCTTTGCGGCGTTGCTTGCGGCTGGATCCGCTTGTCGAGGCGAAGATGTAGGGGTGTTATCGCGCAGCTTGTCCTCGACCGCCCTGGTGGCCTTGACTGTCTGCGCGCTTGCCGGGACCCTGGTTGGTTGCACTTCAACGGGCGAGCCGCGGGCGACTCCGAGTGCGAGCGCGAGCCCGAGCACCAGTCCGTTACCGTCGGCGACTCCGTCTGAGTCACCGACCCCCATAGAGTCTGCGCCGCCGGACCAACCGGTCGCCGTCACCATCCCGTGTAAAAGCGTCGTGAGTGCGCAGACGATGTACGACTTCAATCCCAACTTCGGCCTGCTGGCGAAGTTCACGCCGGAAGCCGGCAGTTTTGCGGCCCGCGCCGTCGCTGACAAGGGTGTCGCTTGCCGCTGGATCAACCAGACCAGTGGGGACACGGTGGACGTGTCCATTTCCCGACCAGCTCCGACCGGTTTCGCCGCAGCGAAGGGCGCGGCAACGTCCGGAAAGCCGGTCACCGGCATTGGCGACGCTGCCTACTTCACGACCCGCGGGACCGCAGGTACCGTGCAGGTGTTCATCGGGAATTACTGGGTTACCGTCACTTCGGTGTACTTCTCGTCGGCCAGCGATGCGCAGAGCATCGTGGCGGATGCTGTCGCCTCCACCCGCTGAGCGCGTCCCGTCGAGGATGCAGCACGACGTGCTCTCTCGCTGCTGGTAACCTGAACTCGCACTCCTGGCCCCCATAGCTCAGGGGATAGAGCGTCTGCCTCCGGAGCAGAAGGCCGCAGGTTCAAATCCTGCTGGGGGCACTTTTTGTCAATTGCCACGCTAGTTCGGACTTTTGCCACCTACTTCGGACAATATCCTTCGGATTCTTGCGGCCTAGC
>JBDSZO010000307.1:0-6661 GCA_039925105.1 Terrimesophilobacter sp.
CGGGTGATCATGGCCGACGACCTCGTGGCCGTGCTCGCAGTTGGCACCTCGGGTGCGGGTAAGAGCCTCAAACCTCACCTTCTCGCCAGCGAGATCGCCGGTTCTGCCAGCGCATATGCCGTTGGAGGAATTCATCGGCATACCCCGGAAATTCGGCAAAATCTCGCCGCCTCCGGTGGTCGAAACGTCAGCATTTCGTTTACCCCCGTGCTCGTTCCGATGTCTCGAGGAATTCTGGCCACAGCAACCGCGCGTCTCGCTCCTGGCATCCGGGCGCACGAGGTTCGCGCCTCGTGGGAAGCTGCGTACGCTGGCGAACCATTTGTGACGGTGCTTCCTGACGGACAGTTCCCAAAGACCTCGGATGTGATCGGCGCAAACACCGCCCTGATCGGACTTGCGGTGGACGAGCGCGCGGGCCGGGTTGTCACTGTCACCGCGATCGACAACCTGGTAAAAGGGACGGCCGGTGCGGCAATTCAATCCGCGAACGTAGCCCTTGGCCTTCCGGAAACTCTGGGACTGCCTGTGAACGGTGTCGCGCCATGAGCGTGACGGCGGCCGCCGGATTTGTTGCGGCGGGAGTGGCTGCGGGCCTGAAATCGAGTGGAGCACGCGATCTTGCTCTTGTGGTCAATCGCGGACCGAGCCAGGCCGCCGCGGCAGTTTTCACCAGCAACCGGGCAAAGGCGAACCCCATTCTGTGGTCCCAGCAGGCAATCGCCGACGGTGTTGTGGCGGCGATTGTTCTGAACTCGGGTGGCGCAAACTGTTTCACCGGAAGCCAGGGATTCCAAACCGCCCACGCGACGGCAGAGGCCGTCGCAGAAGCGCTCACGCTGTCGCCCGGTGATGTTCTTGTCTGTTCGACCGGGCTAATCGGCGAGCAGCTTGATCGCGCGAAGCTCGAAGCGGGCATCATCCTCGCTTCGGACGCGCTGAGCGCCGACGGAGGTGAGGACGCCGCGGAGGCGATACTCACCACGGACTCTCACACGAAGTCCGCCATGGTTTCTGGCGACGGCTGGACGATAGGCGGCATGGCCAAGGGGGCAGGAATGCTCGCCCCGGCACTGGCCACCATGCTTGTGGTGATCACCACCGACGCCGATCTGAGTTCACCGGAACTCGACGCGGCCCTGCGCGTGGCCGTGCGGACAACATTCAACCGGCTCGACTCTGACGGTTGCACCTCCACCAACGACCAGGTGACGCTTTTGGCTTCCGGCGCATCGGGCATCCGGCCGCAGCTACCGGGGTTCGCCGCGGCGCTGCAGTCCGTATGCGCAGACCTTGCAACGCAGCTGATGGCGGATGCCGAGGGCGCGAGCCACGAGATCACCATTGTCGTTAGCGGAGCAGCCTCAGAGGACGACGCGGTAGAAGTGGGCCGATCTATCGCCCGCAGCAACCTGTTCAAGGCTGCCGTGTTCGGCAATGACCCCAACTGGGGCCGGGTACTTGCGGCAATCGGAACCACCAGTGCAGAATTCGATCCGTACGCGGTCGACGTGAGCATGAACGGGGTTCGGGTGTGTCATGCGGGGGCCCCGGATGCCGCCCGCGACGCCGTCGACATGTCGCCGCGCGCACTCCTGGTTGAACTCGAGCTGTTTTCCGGAGCTGCCACCGCAACGGTGCTCACCAACGACCTCACGCACGACTACGTGCATGAGAACAGCGCCTACGCGAGCTGATCATGGTTTTGCATTGGCTGGACGACCACCGCGGCGAGACCGTGGTGGTGAAATTCGGCGGAAACGCGATGGTGGATGATTCGCTCGCGTCAACGTTCGCCGCAGATATCGTCGCGCTGCACAACGCCGGCCTGCGCGTTGTGGTCACCCATGGCGGTGGACCTCAGATCTCTCGCGAGCTGGAACGTCGCGGCATTGCGAGCGAGTTTCGTGGCGGACTGCGGTACACGAGCGAGGATGCCGTGCTTGCCGTCCACGACGTGTTGCTTGCCCTTGGACAAGACCTGGCAACCCGCGTTGGCAACGCGGGTGGGGATGCGGTGGCCGTTCCCGGGTACACGAGTGCGCTATTCACGGCAACTCGGCGCGGCACGGTTGTGGACGGGGAGAAGGTAGATCTGGGGCAGGTCGGTGAAGTGTCGGCGGTTGACCCGAGAGTGCTCAGCGCTCTGCTTGACGCCGGACGCATCCCTGTGGTGTCAGCGATCGCGCACGGCAATACCGATTCGAGTGCAAGGCAGCTTTCGGATTCGGGGCACCTTCCGCGCGCCAGGCAACTCCTGAACATCAACGCTGACTCCGCCGCCGGAAGCCTGGCCGCCGCACTGAGGGCCGACTGGCTCATTCTGCTCACCGATGTTGCAGGACTCTACCGGGACTGGCCGAGACTCGATTCACTCGTCGACTCTTTGACGCTCGATGAGCTCGACGAACTTCTGCCGCAGCTGGTCTCCGGCATGATCCCCAAGATGGAAGCCTGCCGCACTGCGGTCGCGGGTGGTGCTTGCGCGGCCGCAGTTATCGACGGCCGCGAACCGCATGCACTGCTGAGCGCACCGTTCGGCGTCGGAGGCACAACCGTCAGGAATTCGGAAAAGGCAACGGCATGAACGACACGACCTGGCTTGAGCGCTATCGCGCCAACATGATGGGCTCCGTGACGAGTCCACAAGCACTTCTGGCGCGTGGCGAAGGCTGCTGGGTGTGGGATGTTGACGGAAAGCGGTACCTGGATTTCCTGGCCGGTATCGCGGTCAATGCGCTCGGTCACGCCCATCCGGCACTGGTCAATGCCGTCACCCACCAGATCGGCACGCTCGCTCACGTGTCGAACTATTTTGCCACCGAGCCTCAAATTGACCTGGCCGAACGCCTGTTGCGAATCTCCGGAGCCGGGGCGGATGGCCGGGTATTCTTCGGCAACTCCGGCGCTGAAGCGATCGAGGCGGCAATCAAGCTCGCTCGCCTGAACACCAGCGGTGGCAAACGGCCCCACATCCTTACCTTGAAGGGCTCCTTTCACGGGCGCACCATGGGCGCGCTTTCGCTGACCGGCCAGCCAGCACTGCAGGGGCCGTTCTTGCCTCTCGTGCCGGGAGTCAAACACATCGATGTGAGCATTCAGGCGCTCAAGGCAGCAATTGGCCCCGACGTCGCGGCCTTGGTGATTGAGCCGATCCAGGGGGAGGCAGGCGTTGTCGACCTCCCGGATGGCTTTCTCGAAGCCGCGCGGGAGCTGACGGCCGAGCACGGCGCATTGCTGATCCTCGATGAGATCCAGACAGGGATTGGCCGGACGGGCGAATGGTTTGCGTTCCAGCATTCCGGCATCGTCCCGGATGCGATTGCGCTCGCTAAGGGCATCGCCGGGGGAGTCCCAATTGGTGCGCTTGTCACGTTCTCGCACGCCTCGCGGTTGTTTACGGTTGGCCAGCACGGCAGTACTTTTGGTGGTAATCCGCTCGCAGCCGCTGCGGGAAATGCGGTCCTCCAGGAGATCGAGACTGCGGGACTTGTGCACAACGCGAGAGCACGCGGTGAGGAATTGAAATCCATCATTGGCGGCCTCGGATCGCCGCTCATCAGCGAGGTTCGCGGGCGTGGACTCCTGATCGGGATCGGGTTGGCTCATCCGGTCGCGAAACAACTCTCCGCACGGGCTCTCGAGCTTGGCCTGATCATCAACGCCGCGAATGATCGCACCATCCGCCTTGCGCCACCCCTCATCGTCGGCGATCTCGAACTGGTGGAATTTGCCGGACTGTTTGCCCAAGCTGTGAATACCGTGAAACTGGAGGACGCATCATGACCAGACACTTCCTGCGAGATGACGACATTTCGCTGGCAGAACAAACCGAGATCCTGGATCTTGCGGTCGAGCTCAAGAAGGATCGGTTTGCCCAGCGTCCGTTGGCCGGTCCGCACACGGTCGCCGTAATCTTCGATAAGTCGTCCACCAGAACGCGCGTGTCATTTGCCGTCGGTATTGCCGACCTTGGCGGGTCGCCGCTCATCATCAGTACAGCGAACAGCCAGCTTGGCGGCAAAGAAACCGCCGCAGACACCGCGCGCGTGCTCGAGCGGCAGGTGGCGGCGATCGTGTGGCGCACCTACGCGCAGGCGGGGCTGGATGAGATGGCGGAGGGCACCACTGTTCCGGTCATTAACGCCCTCAGTGATGACTTTCACCCCTGCCAGCTTCTCGCGGACCTGCTGACCATCCGCGAGCATCGTGGAAGTCTGGCGGGAACGACCGTGGCGTTCCTCGGTGACGGTGCCTGCAACATGGCGCAGTCTTACCTGCTGGCGTGCACGACCGCTGGAATGAACATCCGCATTGCGTCACCCGATGATTACGCTCCCGCCGCCGTCGTTGTGGCTGATGCGACACGGATTGCGGCGGACACCGGTGGCAGTGTTGCGTTGTTCACCGACCCGCGGGAAGCGGTCGCGGATGCTGATGTTGTCGTCACTGACACCTGGGTGTCGATGGGCAAGGAGGAGGAGAAGGCCGAGCGTCTGGCCAGACTCAGTGAGTATCAGGTCACCAGGCAGTTGCTCTCCTTGGCGAAAAAGGATGCGCTCTTCATGCACTGTCTTCCGGCCGACCGCGGATTCGAGGTGACCGCTGAGGTTCTCGATGGTCCGCAAAGCGTCGTCTGGGATCAGGCAGAGAACCGGCTGCATGCGCAAAAAGCGCTACTGGTGTGGCTGCTGTCACACTGAGTACAGGCAAAGAAATGATTCCACGGACAACCATCACCGTGGCAGTGACGGGGTAGGCGCGAAGATGTCGACAAACGATTCAACCAATGAGGGTGCGCTGTGGGGTGCCCGGTTCAGTGGTGGCCCGTCACCTGAGCTGGCACGCCTGTCGAGGTCGACGCATTTCGACTGGCGACTTGCTCCCTACGATATTGCTGGTTCGCGCGCGCACGCGAGCGCGCTCGCCGCCGCTGGCTATTTGAGCCCAGACGAGTTGGCGCAGATGCTTGCCGGGCTGGCCGACTTGCTCGAGCGGGTGGAGAACGGCAGCATTGCCCCCACCGATGCTGATGAAGACGTGCACGGGGCGCTGGAGGGCGCGTTGATCTCGCTCGTGGGCGCTCCGCTCGGCGGAAAGCTTCGCGCAGGGCGCAGCCGCAACGATCAGATCGCGACGTTCGTGCGAATGTACCTGATCGACCATGCTCATTCCTTGCGGCAACTGGTCATTAATCTGATCGATGCGATTGCAGCGCAGGCAGACGGGCATCCGGACGCGGTGATGCCGGGCAGAACACACCTTCAGCACGCCCAGCCGGTACTGCTGGCCCATCACCTCCTTGCACACGCGTGGCCGATGGTGCGCACTCTGGAGCGCCTGCGGGACTGGGAGGTGCGGGCCTCTGTTTCCCCGTACGGCAGCGGTGCGCTCGCGGGGAGTTCTCTCGGTCTTGATCCGGCACTGGTAGCGCGGGAGCTCGGGCTTTCTGGCCCCAGCGAAAATTCGATCGATGCGACAGCGTCGCGGGATGT
The DNA here is from genome assembly GCA_039925105.1 of Terrimesophilobacter sp. Classification (GTDB taxonomy): domain Bacteria; phylum Actinomycetota; class Actinomycetes; order Actinomycetales; family Microbacteriaceae; genus Terrimesophilobacter. The sequence continues at coordinate 5,496 of JBDSZO010000307.1, forward strand.
GGTGGCGGAGTTCGCATTCATCTGTGCACAGCTCGGAATTGACCTGTCCCGTTTCGCCGAAGAGATCATCGTGTGGAACACGCGGGAGTTCGGTTTCGTGAAACTCGACGACGCCTATTCGACAGGCTCGTCGATCATGCCGCAAAAGAAGAACCCGGACATCGCGGAGCTCGCACGCGGCAAGGCTGGTCGGCTGATCGGCAACCTGAGCGGTCTGCTCGCCACCCTGAAGGGTTTGCCCCTTGCCTACAATCGTGACCTGCAGGAGGACAAGGAACCGGTTTTCGACTCCGTTGACACCCTGGAGGTGCTTCTGCCCGCGTTCACGGGCATGGTGACGACTCTGCGATTCAATACGGAGCGGATGGCTGAGCTCGCACCACAGGGCTTCTCCCTCGCGACCGATGTCGCGGAGTTCCTGGTGAAACAGAAGGCGCCGTTTCGTGAGGCGCACGAAATTACCGGCGCACTGGTGAAATTTTGTGAAACCAACAGCCTGGAGCTCGATGAGGTCAGCGATGCCGACTTGCAGTCGATCTCCCCGAATCTCACCCCGCAAGTGCGCGACGTGCTGACCGTTGTTGGTTCGATCTCGAGTCGCGACGGCATCGGCGGAACCGCGCCAAACCGGGTGGCTGAACAACGTGCCGCGCTCACTGAACGCGTGCGCGCACTCTCGGGTCGATAAGAACATCAGCATGGCTCTCGATCGTTCCCGACTTCTGGCTCCCAGCTTCGAGGTCGCTCCTCTGTTACTGGGGTCCATGCTGTCGATCCAATCGGATGCCGGTGTTGTTCGGTTACGCATCACCGAGGTCGAGGCTTATCGGGGCTCGGTGGACCCCGGCTCTCACGCGTTTCGAGGCAAGACCAATCGCAACGCCGTGATGTTCGGCGAGCCCGGGCACCTCTACACCTACTTCACGTACGGCATGCACACCTGCGCGAATGTGGTGTGCGGCCCCGAGGGTCAGGCGTCCGGATGCCTGTTGCGCGCGGGAGAGATTGTCGAGGGCATCGACCTGGCGCGGGCTCGCCGCCCCCTGGCGAAAGCGGACCGCGACCTTGCCCGTGGACCGGCACGATTGACCGTTGCCGCAGGGATAACGCTCGCTGATGGAGGCTGCGACCTCGTATCCGGGCGCATCCGTCTTGAGCTCAGTGGT
>JBDSZO010000308.1:0-3799 GCA_039925105.1 Terrimesophilobacter sp.
TCGAGTCCGTTCTGTTTTGGACGCTGCGCAGCACCATGAGCGCGAACGTGAATGTGCCGAGGAACGTTGCCAGTGTCGCGTGGACTGTTCGATCGCTTGCGAACAGGCGCAGCAGCCGCGGCGACGCTTGGTTGCTCGCCAGCTGAAGCGCAACCACAGTAAGCGAAAACGTCAGGGAGGTAGCCGTGATGAGCGAGCCCGCGATGGTGGAAAGCACTGCTCTGGCGCTTTCCGGTCCGCCATTGAAAAGTAGCGCCCGCACCATGTCTGGCAGGGACGAGTCGATGCGGGCGTCCAGGATCGGAAGAAAGATGCCCCCGATGACGGCCGCCAATATTGTCGCGAGCGGGATGGGCCACAGACGGGTGGAAACGCCCTCTCGGATGAGTGCCCATCGGCGGCGCAGGGCGGCGACCCTGCGGTGTTCCGCACGGGACCCTTGTGGGTAGTAATACTCTGGCGCCCTGCGCCCGGGGTTGTGAGCCATCAGACCACAAGGCTAACCTTTTGGCCCAGTCGGTTGGTAGGCACCGCCCACAGGGTTGAGCTGTTCGCTCAGGTTCCCGTCAGCGTTGTTCCGCCGCGCGAAGGTCCTTCCGTAAAATTTTGCCGGATGAGGACTTGGGGATCGCGTCGACGAATTCGACCCTGCGCACCTTCTTATACGGCGCAACATGCTCGGCCACGAAGTCCATGACTCCGGTGTCATCGAGTTGGGCATCCGCCTGCAACACGATGAACGCTTTCGGGATCTCCTGGCCGTCAGCGTCATTTACACCGATCACCGCCGCGTCGGCGATGGCCGGATGGGTGAGCAGCAGCGCTTCAAGTTCGGCTGGCGCAATCTGGTATCCGTGGTATTTGATGAGCTCCTTCAACCGGTCGACGATGGTGACAACACCGTCGAATCGCACTGTGGCGATGTCACCGGTGTGCAGGAAGCCTTCATCGTCCATGATTTCCCGGGTGGCCTCGTCGTTACCCAGGTAGCCGAGCATCACGTTCGGCCCGCGGCACACCAGGTGACCCGGCTCACTCTCGCCCTCTACTGGGATCTCGATCTCCACGCCCGTTTCTGGGTCGAGCAGTCGACACTCCATGTTGGGAAGGGTGACACCGACGGAACTGAGCGGCACGTCGTCGCGGTCGATCGGGGTGGCGTGCGAGACCGGGCTGAGCTCGGTCATCCCGTAGCCCTGCGCCACCCGACAGTTCAGCCGGTCGGCCACCGACTGCGCGAGCGCACCGTCGAGAGGGGCGGCGCCACTGAACACCGTGTTGACGCTCGAGAGGTCGTAGCTGTCGACCAGCGGATGCTTCGCCAGTGCAACGGCAACTGGCGGCGCGATGAAGACGTAACTGCAGCGGTGGTCTTGAATGATGCGCAGAAACTCGACCAGGTCGAACTTCGGCATGGTCACCAGCGCGGCGCGCTGCTTGACCGCCAGGTTCAGCAACACGGTCATCCCGTAAATGTGGAAGAACGGCAGAAACGCGAGCACCCGGTCGGTGTTGTCGATGACGACGACGTGGCGTGATTGCTCCACGTTCGCGACGAGGTTGCGGTGGCTGAGCATCACACCCTTCGGTTTTCCGGTGGTCCCGGACGAGTACGGCAGCACCGCGACGTGGGTAGCCGGGTCGAAGTCGACCTCAGGCGCGGTGGCGCGCTCGCCGAGGAGATCGGCCAATGATGGGTGTCCTTCCGCGCCATCGAGCACGATGACGTGATCATCCTCAATACCGACGGCGGCAGCGGCAGTCTTCACGCCGGCAAGAAGGGGGGAGACGGTCACAAACCAGGTCGCCTTCGAGTCGCGGAGTTGCTTCTCGATCTCCTCAGCGGTGTACAGCGAATTGAAAGTGGTGACCGTTGCGCCGGTCCTCAGGATGCCATGGAACACGCTCGCAAACGCTGGCGTATTCGGGCACAGCAAGCCAACGACGGTGCCGAGCCCGACATCCCGCGCGGCGAGCGCACCGGCAACCCCATCGATCTGGCCGACGAGTTCCCGGTAGGTGGTTTGTTTGCCGGAGGGACCGTCGATGGTGGCGACGAGAGCACTCTCCTCCTCTGACAGTCCGGCGAACAGATACTGATAAATGCTGACGTTCGGGATGTCGACATCAGGGTAAGGGCTACCGAACACGGGGAAATCTCCTTTGACAGTTGCGCCGTGTGGCGGCGCTGCTCGTGATTCGGACTATACGCCCAGAGCGCCGCGTGCGGAACGTCGTGCTCGTTAGGCTGGTGAAGTTGTCATCGGAAGGGATGCCCGGAATGTTCGAATGGACCGATTGGTGGGGCACGCTTGTCGCAGTCGCGATCGCGTTGATCGCGAACGTCATCGTGGCTGTCGTTGCGGTGGTGATCAATGCGACGGCCGGCAAACGGACGCCGTGGGTGAGGGCGTTGATCCTGCAACTTCGAGTGAGGGCCCAGCTTCTGGTTTTGCTGATCGCGATCTGGACCGCATTCGGCCTGACCGCACCGGCCGAGTACACCTGGTGGCCGGCCGTCTCGCACGCGTTTCTGATTGCCACCGTTGTTGTTGGGGCTTGGTTCCTCGACGGCCTGGCCACGTTCGGGTTCAGCCGAGCAATCTCGCGTTACGCCATCGAGGACGAACCGATTCTGGAAATCCGTCGGATGCGAACCCAGCTGCAGGTCATCCGGCGGCTCACCCATGTGTTGATCTCGGTCATTGCCGTCGGGGTTGTGCTGTTCTCGTTCCCCGAGGTGAGCGCGGTTGGCACCAGCGTTCTCGCCTCGGCGGGCATCCTGAGTCTGGTGGCTGGTCTTGCCGCCCAGTCAACACTGAGCAACCTGGTCGCCGGCATCCAACTGGTGTTCAGTGATGCCATTCGGGTGGGGGATGTCGTTGTGCTGGAAGACGAATGGGGAACCATCGGGGAGATCACGCTCTCCTACGTAGTCATGTACATCTGGGACGAACGCAGACTGATTCTGCCCTGCACCTATTTCACCAGCAAACCATTTGAGAGTTGGACCAGGAACAACGCGCAGATCACCGGCACTGTCTACCTGGACGTCGACTGGCGCGTTCCGATTGATGACGTGCGCGCCAAGTTCATGGAGATTGTTGAACCCTCAGAATTTTGGGACGGGCGCAAGGCGGGCGTCCTCGTGACTGACGCACGCGGCGGTTTCGTCAGTGTGCGGTTCGCGATGTCGGCAGAGAATTCGGACAAGATTTGGAACCTGCGGTGCAGTGTTCGAGAAAAAATGGTCACCTGGTTGCAGCAGGAGCATCCGGATGCCCTGCCAACAACGCGTGTGCTACTTCCAGCCGCCGGGCGGTCCGACGATCAGTAGGATCGTGACGATCGCGAGCACGACGACGATGAACACGGCGACCAGCACGGTCGGGTGGTTCAGCATCCAGCGCAGCAGGCGTCCGATCCAGGTGTGATCGCGCGGATCATCCGTCGCCACGGTACGCCAGTCACCCTCGAGCAGGTCGCGCTTTTCGAGCCAGCGGTCGAACGGGATGGTGGCGTACGGAACGATCGCGGTCAGAACGGCACCGACAACGAGCCTCGGCCGCCACCGCTGGTTCACTCCGACCAGGAGCGCGGTACCGGCGTACGTGACAAACACGAGGCCGTGGATGCTGCCGCCGATCAGCACCGCGATGTCAAGGTGGAAGCCGTACTTGAGCACCATTCCGGCGATCAACAGTGTCCAGGTCACCGCCTCCGCAATCGAGACGATGCGGTAAAACTGGCGCGGGGACACGGAAAGTTTCGTAGGTGTTGTTGTCGAAGAAGTCACAGA
>JBDSZO010000309.1:0-11039 GCA_039925105.1 Terrimesophilobacter sp.
CGGCATCGGCACCTCCATTTATGCGCCCGTGCGGTTTGCGAATCCGCCGGAAGCGGTAGTGGTGACTCTCACGGCCGACGATTTCAGCTATTCTTGATAGGTTCCGGTTGGCTTTAAGGCGTGCTGGGATGCAGTATCGGGGTGTGGCGCAGTTTGGTAGCGCGCTTCGTTCGGGACGAAGAGGTCGCAGGTTCAAATCCTGTTACCCCGACGAAAATGCAAAGAGGGCCGCCGAAAGGTGGTCCTCTTTGCTTTCGGCTTTTTTCCTGCCAGTGTTCCGGTTTGTCAGCATTGTGCCGCGGCGCCTGGGAACTATCGTGACAAACCGGAACAACGACGTCACGATTTACGCGCGCTCCTCCGCGATACTGTTTCCACCGTCCACCACGATGACCTGGCCGGTGATGTATGACGCACCCGGGGATGCCAACCAGGCGATCGCCGAAGCAACCTCGTCTGCGGTTCCGCTGCGCCCGATCGGCACACTTCTGCCCTGCTGTGCTTCGGCGTCGGTCTGGGACCCGGTTGCGATCCAGCCCGGGGCGACCGCGTTCACCGTGATCCCCGCATCCGCTTCGTCGACGGCGAGCGCGCGGGTGAGACCGACCATTCCCGCCTTCGCCGTCGCGTAGGCAACGTCCGCACGCGAGGCCATCACCGACCCACTCACACTGGAAACGTTGACGACGCGCCCCCACCCCTTCGCCCGCATGCCGGGGATGACCGCGCGCGTCAGCAGGAACGCGCTGGTGAGGCTCATGTCGAGACTGCGCTGCCAGTTCGCGACGTCGGTGAGGATGTCGCCGGTGAGCATCGCGCCATCCGACACGCTCACCATGCCGGCGTTGTTGATCAGAATGTCGGGTGTGAACGACGCAGCATCCAGCCGTGCTGCAAGTCGGATGACAGCCTCTTCGCTGTCCAACCGCGCGATGAAGCCGTGAGCATCAATACCGCCGTTTCGGAGTTCATTGACCCGTTCCTGGATACGCTCCGTCGTCGAGGTGATGGCGACGCGCGCGCCAAGCCCACCAAGGGCGCGTGCCGCCGCCATTCCGATGCCGGTTGGGCTTCCGGCGCCGCTGATGAGGGCAACGCGCCCGGTCAGATCACGTGTCGTTGCACGGTCGATGGCGTCGGGAGTCATGATCGCCATGCTATTCGGCCGTGCGGCGGCCTCGTCGCGACGCTCAGCCCTGCTCCCACGGGAGCACGCCGCCGTCCGGGATCGGCGACAACGGGACGACGACGATGGGCCGGCCCTGTCGGTGCGCCAGGTTAGCGGCGACGGATCCGGAAAAGAACTCCCGAACACCGGCACGGAGTCCCGGTTGACGAGATCCGACAACGATGAGCGCCGCATCAACCTCGTCGGCCAGACGGGACAGCTCGTTGGCAGGCTCGCCGGCGAGCTCCCGAAGGGTCCACCGCACGTTCGTATCGGCCAGCACAGCGCGCACATGCTTAGCGAGGCTCGGATCGAACTCTTCGCGCACAAGTTCCGCCACATCCGGATCGACGGGGAACGCAATTACGGTGCCGTCAGCGGATGCCTCAATCGTGTACCGCTCGACATCAACATGCGCGCACACCAGTTCGCCATCGAACTTTGCCGCAAGGTTGGCGGCTGTCAGCAGCACGCGGTCTGGCTGGTTCGGGACAATCCCGACCACTACCGCGTTTCCATCACTCATAGCAGTGATCCTAACCAGAGTCCCAGCAGTGCGAAGCCCGCACAGACGACCAGCATGCCGAGCCCGTTGGCCAACCCGGCAGCGTAGCGACGTTTTTGAAGCAGACGCACAGTTTCAAAGCTCGCGGTACTGAAGGTTGTGTACCCGCCGAGGAAGCCGGTCCCCAGAATCAACTGCCACTCCGTGGAGACTATCGAGGCCAGTGCAAGTGCGGTCACAAACCCCAGGAGGAGAGACCCGGACGCGTTCACGACGGTGGTGCCGAGCGGGTACCATCCCCTGACGCGGGAACGAATGGCGCCGTCGAGAAGAATCCGCATGGTGGCGCCGACGCCACCGGCGAGTGCAAGGAACGCGAAGAAGAGTGGTGTCATCATTTCACCTCAGCCGTCTGGCTGTCGTTTCGCTGATGCTGGTCGTGGATTCTGGCCGCGACGACGATCCCCAGCCAGCTTGCCACGCCGCCGACAACCACCGTTCCGATGGAGTATCCGATGGCCCACCCGATGCTTCCGGAGTTTAAGAGCAGCACGGTCTCTGTTGCCAGGGCACTGTAGGTGGTGAATCCGCCGAGGAGACCGGTGCCGACAAGCAAACGGATGCTGCGACGTCGGCCCTCATCCGGTCCGCGCCTCGACAGCGCCTCAAGAAACATTCCGAGCAGGAAAGCGCCTGCTACATTGACGCACCAGGTGGACAGGGGAAGCACTCCGAGCGTCGGGATGACCAGGCCGAGCCCTTCACGGCCGGCAGTACCCAACACGCCGCCGAGACCAACGAGTGCGAGGTTTCGGGGACGCAGATGCACCGGCCGCGTGCGGTCCGAGGCGTACCGCGTATTCACTGGGGGACCCGCATAGTCATTACGGCATCGTATCGTCGCCCAACCGCTGCGGAAGCGGCACTGACGGTGCCCGAGCCGTGTTGCACAACGTCGACAAATGCGCCCACCTGCGCACGGTTCATGATGTGGTTTCCTATCTCAGGGCACGCTGCACGTGCGAGATAGGGACTGTTGTCGACCAACGTGGTCGAGGTTGGGTGCGGTGAGCCCCACCGCAGCAGCGCCATGGGATGTTGAGACATCACACGGCGCTGGAATAAGTTTATGCCTCACGAAAAGCCACGGTTCGTTCACGAGTGCGAAGCCGGTCATCCGTTCAGCGATCTGGGTCACAAACTTTGACGAGCATTCCGTTGGACAATGGCCAGATGGAAGTTTCAGTACTTCACATTGACGACTGTCCGAACTGGGTCGAGACCGGCTCCCGACTTCGTACCGCGCTGGATGGCCTCGGCGCATCCGAAATACCTGTCGACTTCACCGTGTTGCGCACACACGAGGAGGCCGGCGCGGTGCCGTTCGCTGGCTCTCCGACAATCGTCGTTGACGGCACGGACCTGTTTCCCAGCAACGGTCAAACAACTGACCTGGCCTGCCGGGTATACCAAACCGGCGGGCGCCTCGCCGGCATGCCGTCGGTGGATGACATTGCAAAAGCGCTTCGTCATCGGATCGGGTCCATCGACGCGGACCCTGGATCTGCGGCACGACGCTAGGCGAAGTCCGCATCCGGGCCGTTATCGTACGCGGTTCCGAGCGGTTCAGACAGAACTCGTTGGCCGCGGTTGAACACCCCGCCGCTCTCCTCCAGGTAACACGCACAGCAGAGTGAAACGTACACGACATCCACCCCGTCCTCAATGGCAACCTGGGCTCCGTCGAAGATGTACTTTCCGCCGACCGTTCGCGTGTTGAAGACAGCCTTGCGGCCACACCGGCAGATGGTCTTGAGTTCCTCAAGCGAGTGCGCAATTTCGAGCAGTCGCCGGCTGCCCGGAAACGCGACCGTCTGAAAATCGGTGCGGATGCCGTAGGCCAACACCGGCACGTTGGCCAGAATCGCAATGCGAAGCATGTCGTCAACCTGCGTCTCGGTGAGGAACTGTGCTTCGTCAACCAGAAGGCAGTTCACCGGCTTCCCGGTCGCCGACTCCACCTGTTCGCGCTCGGACGCGAACAGCTCCCACAGATCGTCATCTGCAGAAATCACGAAATCGACCGGACGTCGAACGCCCAGCCGGGAGACGATCTCCGCATCACCCTTGGTGTCGATCTGCGGCTTCGCCAGCAAAACCTGCTGCCCACGCTCTTCGTAGTTGTACGCCGCTTGCAACATGTTCGTGCTCTTGCCACTGTTCATTGCGCCGTAGCGGAAGTAAAGTTTTGCCACTACTCCAGGTATCCGTCCTCGGCCGCCCTGCGGATCAGATCCGCTTTCTTGCTTGCCGGTCTGTTTGCCTTGGCATACTTTTCGCGCACTCGGCGCAAGTATGTTTTGGCGGTCTCGTATTGCACATTCATGCTCTCAGCAACCTCTATCGTACTGAGACCTGCCACATACAGCGTGAGAGCCTGCTGTTCGCCATTGCTGAGTCTTGGGCGCTCGTGCACCTCAGAGCCTGACGGCAACGGGCGCCAATCTGTATGCACCTCGGCGACGTCAACACCCATCACCCGACGCGCGCCATCCATCACCTCACGCATCGACAGCGATTTGGAAAGAAACTCGGATGCCCCGGCCGCCAGCGCCCGCTCCCGTGATTCACGGGTGTCAAGATTGCTGACCACAATGACCTTTGCCCCAGCAGCACGGCACGTTCGCACCCGCGCCTCAATCGACACCGGCTCTTTCAGTTGGAGGTCAAGGAACACCAGCTCGGTGGGAAACCTGTCGCTTTGCACCAACTCCAACCAGGTCGGGGCGGTCAGGACGAGATCGAAATCTGGCGCGTTAGCGCCGATCCAGCTGGCCATACTGTCCAGCAAAACCTCGTGATCGTCGAGGATGGCAAGCCGGACTGGGGAGCGAGAATTGTCGTTGTCGGATGGAGCGGCAGCGTTCGGGTCAGCGTTGCTCATAGGCAAATTCTAGTGTGAGCGTCGAATCGCGAAATCCGACGCGCACATCAGAAAACACCACGCGCATCAGCGCGACGTATGGAAGGAAGCGCGAACGCGACTCAAAGTCGCTTGCGCCGACCTCAGCGCGCAACACTCCGTGACAGGTCTGCGCCCCCTTGCGGAGCCCAATGTGCAGGCTGTTTGGAACGAAACTCGACTCGTCCGAAATTGCGACAATGACCGCTCTCAGCGCCGTTCTTTGCTCTGTCGCCATAGCGGCAGCGCACACCGCCGGGTCGGCAACGACAGCCTCCAACTGCCGCAGGTCCGGGGCCTGAGAGGTGAACAGCAGTTCAAGCCAACTGCGATCAGCTTCGGCCACCATGATCGCCCGAATGGAGTCGGCGATCGTGCGCGCGCGCACGCGGTCATCCCCACTGATCGAACCATGCTGCAGAATCGTGTTGAAGAAGGGAAGAACGTCGCGACCGAGCACGGTGACACGATCCTGCTGCACCGAGCGTTCGATTCCACCGAGAACATCGTCGCGAGTGGCTGCGACGTCCTGGAGATCATGTTCCCGCCAACGTTCGATCTCCTTGACCATGCTTCGCGAATAGGTGGCGGACGCAAACGCCGCTGCGAGCAACGGGGCTGTGCTGACCAAAACATAGACCAACGTCGGTGCAGACGAGGCAACAAGGAATGGGGCTTCGAGAAGGGTAAGAAAGCCGACAAAAATCGCCGAAAGCACCCCCGCACCCACAATCTCAGAGGCGGGTCGATAGGGCCCCATGGCGAGAATCAGCAGACCAAGCGCCACCGGCCCAAAATCATCCTGTACCGCAGTGTTCAAATCCCACTCGCTCGCGACGGAAAGCGCAATCGAACCGAGAGCCAGCAGATGGACGACAATGTGTGCATTGCGCGTAAACGGTCCCCGCCTGCTCGACGTCCCCACAACAACAACAAGCCACGCCCCGAACAACCACATCAAGGCGAGGACCGCGAGGGGTGGGCTGGACAGCTCAGATGGATGGCTCACCGTCGAGTAGATCGCATACACCACACCAGCACTGACCAGGAGGACAGTAAACAGGCGATGTCCAAGACTCCCGACAGGGTCGAGCTGTTGACGGGTTCGTTCCAGATTCGTCATTGTGGATCGCTCGGCTGCACGGATTGTTTCGCACCGGGGATTCCCTGGCCAATTGGAATCTGGATCATGATCGAGGTGCCCCGGCCCGGAGTCGACCAGACGTCGACACGACCGCCCACCATTTCCATCCGTTTGCGAATCGACACTTTGAGGCCAAAACGATTCGACGGGGTCGCGTCCTCGATGAACCCGCGACCGCCGTCAACAACCAGCACTGACAAGAGTTCGCCAGCTCCGTACACCGCCACTTCAGCTTTCCGAGTGCCGGAATGCTTGAGCACGTTCACGAGGCACTGTTTGACCGCGAGACCGAGAGCGATCGACTTCGCGCGCTCCAGCCGCCCCACCGCGGGGAGATCCCCGGTCGTGTCAATATCGAGCCCCAGCATCCTGCCCTCCTGGATTGCCAAAAACAGGCCACTACTTTGCCAATCACTTCGAGACTGCGCAACCTCACCGTTCGACCCTTGTGAAAGCCAGTCCTCGCTGACCAAGGATTCAACATCCCGACGTATCTGGTCGGCAAGCTCCCGAGACAGTGCACCGCCCGACGTCTCGGCAATTGCCGCCAAATGGTTCAGCACGGTGTCATGCATAAGCGCTGCGGCCTTAACTTCAACCCGGTAACGAAGCGCGGCGAGCTGCTCCGCGTGAACCGCTGAGCGAACCCGCGGTTGCGCAAGAATCTGACGACGTGACAACGGATTGTTGATCAGAATCGCCACCGCTATCGCGACGGCCACCCCCAACACAACAAGGTCAACTCGGATGGCATTACCCAGGGTGAGTGCGGCTCCCATCGTCGCCAGCTCGGCGACGAGGAATCCTCCGAAAGTCCAGCCGACGCCGACGATCGCCGACGCTCCGGTGCCGCCAACCATGAGGGCAGCAAGTTTGAGGGAAATGAACGAGAATCCCGCCCCAACAACGACCGGGTGTGGCTGGCTGCCGATGACGACAATGACCCCATAAATTCCTCCCCCGATCGCGACAAGATAGCTTGCAGCCCAGCCAGAGTTCAGGGTTCGCTTCCCCAGCAGGAGAAGACCGATTGCCGGGAGGAGCGCGATGGTACCTGGCCAGATCACTGCGCCCAGCTGTGCGCTCTGGGTTGCGAAAAGGGAAAATACGAACGCGATGAGAATTGTGATGGCCACAACATGTTGGGCCAGGATGAAGGATCGGCGCCCGGCGAGCGGCGCAAGATGCGCAGGCAACCCCAGGGACATAGCGACACACTTCCGATCGGGAATTCCTCAACTTGAGTATTGCATCCTACAAAGGACGGTTTGTCTACCCAATGCGCACGAAATCGTCAATATCGTTAGATTGGCGCTACATTCGGGCCTGCCGTCCGATCGGCCAGAATCAAGACGACACGGTGGTCAGCCGAGTTCGAGCACCTTCGCTGTTGACTTCAACGTTTTTCGTGCGCTCTCTGGTTTCGCGGACAGTTCAGTACCATAACTCGGCACCATTTTGCGAATCGTCGATGACCAGGTTTCGATGCGGTCAGGGAAACACAGTTCGAGCAGGCCAAACATGATCGGCACAGCGGTTGAGGCGCCGGGCGACGCACCAAGTAGGCCGGCGATCGAGCCATCAGCCCCGGTGACCAGCTCGGTGCCAAACTGGAGCACCCCACCCTTCTTGGCATCCTTCTTGATTACCTGAACACGCTGACCTGCCGTGATCAGGTACCAGTCGGACGGCCGCGCATCCGGCATGAACTCGCGTAGCGCCTGGAACTTGGTCCGTTTGCTGGCCACAACCTGGGTGAGAAGGTACCAACTCAGATCAAGATTGTCTTTGAAGACCTTCAACATCGGGCCAATATTGCTTGGGCGGATGGAGAGCGGCAGATCCAACCACGACCCGCGCTTGAGAAATTTGGGGGTGAATCCGGCGTACGGCCCGAACATCAGGCTGGCTTTTCCGTCAACAATCCTGGTGTCCAGGTGCGGCACAGACATGGGGGGCGCACCGACCGATGCCTTGCCGTAAACCTTCGCACTGTGCCGCGCAACAAGTTTGGGGTTGTCGGATCGCAGGAACTGCCCACTCACCGGGAACCCGCCATAGCCTTTCGCCTCCGGAATGCCAGACTTCTGGAGGAGGCTCAGCGCACCGCCACCCGCGCCAACGAACACGAAGCGGGCGTGCGCCGTGGATGTTGCGTTCCCGATGGTGCGGCGAAGACGGATACGCCAAAGACCATCCCGCCCGCGCTTAAGCCCGGTGACTTTCTCGTCGGTGCTGAGGACCGCACCGTTTCTGGTGAGGTAACCGGTCAGGTCACGGGTGAGTGCGCCAAAATTAACGTCTGTTCCGGCATTCATCCGCGTCGCCGCGATCGGTTGCGTCCGTTTACGCCCAGGAATCAGGGTGGGCGCCCAGGCGTAGATCACTGCCGGATCTTCGCTGTACTCCATGCCGGAAAATAGCGGGTGGACTTTGAGCGCATCAAACCTGCGTTTCAGGAATGCGACATTGCCCTCGCCCCAGACGAAACTCATGTGTGGAACCGGGTGAATGAACCGTTCCGGATCCGGAAGAAGATCTTTCTTCACCAGATACGACCAGAACTGGCGAGACACCTGGAACTGTTCGTTGATGTTCACCGCACTGGAAATGTCGACAGTTCCGTCGGATAGTTCTTTCGTGTAGTTGAGTTCGCAGAGTGCCGAGTGGCCGGTTCCCGCATTGTTCCAGGGGTTCGAACTTTCCAAACCAACCTCAGGCAGCGTCTCGAAAATCTGAATACGCCAATCCGGTTCAAGCTGTTTGAGAATGGCGCCCAGAGTTGCACTCATGATGCCGCCCCCAATGAGAGCAACGTCGAGGGGGGAATCTGGTGAAGTCACCACTTCAGTTTAGTGCTCCGAAGTCAGCTGATCCTTGCGGCAAGGAGCTCAGCGATCCGCATAGCATTCAGGCGATCCCTCCGCCGTCGACGACCAGTGCCGCGCCGGTGACGTAACTGCTCGCATCACTCGCGAGCCACACCACTGCGGCAGCAACCTCCTCTGGCTCTCCCATGCGCCCCAATGGCCGGTCCGCGGACTCTGCCAGAAACGCACCGAGGTCGGCTGAAAGTTGCCGTGCCTCTTCTTTGAGCATGCCGGTGTTCACGTCACCCGGATTCACCGAATTGACTCGGATACCCTGAGCCCCGTGGTCAATGGCGAGTGCGCGAGTCATATTCACCACCGCACCTTTTGAGGCACAATACGAGATCGCGCGGCCTCCGCCTTTGAGCCCCCAACCGGATCCGGTGTTCACAATGGCACCCCCACCTTCGGTCGCCATTATCGGCACGGCGTGCTTACACATAAGGAAGATCGATCTCACGTTGACGGCGAATACCCGATCCCACTCCTCGACCTCGGTCTCGACGACCGTTGTGCGGCGAATGATCCCCGCATTGTTGAACAGCACGTCAATCCCGCCGAACGCGCTCACCACAGTCACGATCACGCGCTCGACGTCGGACTCGCTGGACACGTCAGCGCCAATGGCAATCGCCTCTCCGCCGAACGCTCGGATGTCTGCCACAACCTGCTTTGCCGCGTCCTCGTTGATGTCCACGACCGCGACACGCGCGCCATCCTTGGCGAAGGCGCGGGCGGTGGCACTTCCGATTCCACCAGCGCCCCCGGTTACTATGCTTCGTTTGCCGTCCAGTTGCATCACGGTTTTCCTTCCAGTTCAGGTGCTTTGACAGGGTAGTAGCTCGAGGCCTGTGGACCGGTCACGACTTCGACATAGCCGCTGAGCGTTGCGTCGACCCCTGTGTCTCCGCTGTCCACCAGGAGGGGCCGACCGTGCAGGTCGATGAGTTTCTGTTCTGTGGCCACAACGATCATTGGTGGGGTGCCAAGGAGACTCAAAACCTGCGCCGATAGTTGTTGGTTGCCCCGACCCAGCAAGAAGCCCTGTCCTCCGATGACGGACACGACGGCCTGTGCGTGCCGGCCTGGATCATCTTTCAACAGCTCGACCAGTTCGCGCTCGGACGCGTCCTTCAGCAGAACGTTTCCGCTTCTGACCACATCAACACCCAATGGCGTGCAGGGAATACCAAGCAACTCGGCCACCCGGGCCATGGTGCCTCCCGGACCTAAAAGATAGGTGGTTTGCGGTTTCATCCGATCCACAACGCCCGCTGCCGCCGCGCGAACAGCCATGTGTTCGGTGTCCGCGGTGGCAGATTTACGCGCCTGAGTTCTGCCCCCACCCTGTGGAATCGATACCACCGCGTACAGTTGCGGGTCCACGCGACCGCTGCGGACCTGGCCCTCGTCAACATCGAGAACTTCCGCCTGTGCAGTGGATGTTGAGCCGTTCAACCACTGGACCGCAAGCGCTCCAGCGGCGGCAGGGCTCACCGCGAAACAGGAGGAGTACATCTTGACGCCTGCTGGAATCCCGAGGATCAACGAGTCGCCCTGCGATGAGCTGCTCACGTCTCGCGCGGTGCCGTCACCGCCGGAGAACAGCAGGAGTCCATCGCCTTGCTCCGAAATCGCCTTCGCCGCGGCCGTACTGTCTTCGCCGCTGGTGTCGTCGCCGGGCCGATACACGATCATCGGCTCGAGGCCAGCCTGGCGCACGGCATTCTCACCCATGGTCCCTGCCGCCGTGAGCACTGTCGCCTCCGGAAAAGCGGACGCGATAATTCTGAGTGCGGTCATCGCACGAGCACCCGCGCGTTCATGACCGCCGCGTTGGCGAGCCGAAATCTGTACCTCGCTGCCATCGCTGCCCTTCAGTCCGGCGGCACCACCGACGCCAGCGACAGGATTCACGACAAGGCCAAAAGTCTTCATCCCATAGCAACTTCAGCAAAGTACTTGCGGCGGTAGGCGCGCCAGGATGTTGCCCAACGCTCCGGGTCATCGAAATCGTCGTGGTGAATGTGGTGAACGGTTTGATTGTGCGGAGCACGTCGAACGACTTCCGGATTCTCCCTGGCTTCCCGCGCGATCGCCGCGAGCACGCCTGCGTACTCGTCAAGTTCGACCTTGGAGTAGGACTCGGTCGGTTCCAGCGTGAACGGCTGCGGCACAATGAACGGGTGGTGGCTGGTCCAGTAGTGCAATCCGAAGTCGGAGGCGCGAACGCCGATCTCCTCGCTTGAGATTCCCGTCTCCTCATAAAGCTCCTGCCAGGAATATCGAACCTGTTCAATCCTTCTGCGCCCCTGCGCGTAGGGCGCACTCGCGCCGGGAATGTCCAGAATGAGTTTCATCAGGTAGTTGTTGTTGAGCACCGCAATCTC
>JBDSZO010000310.1:0-2724 GCA_039925105.1 Terrimesophilobacter sp.
TAGAAGTGCGCCGATCGGTTCCACGGACGGAATCGGCGGAAGCCGAAGCGCCCCGGCTGCCACCTCGGCACCATCATGGAGCAGGAGTACGCTTCCGAGCAGCGTTGTGAGCAGGAGAACTGCCACAATCGACACCCGGTCGAGCAGGTCAAGGCCCCTGAAGCCACGCGTCACTCCGATGGCCACGATCGCCGCAACGGCAACGCAGGCAATGATGGGCTCCCAGAGAGCCGATCCAGCCGAGTTGAAGAATCCAACAATGTACTGGGCCATGATGCGCAGGTAGAGGGCAACCGAGATCACGTAGGCGATGACAATTACCGCATCCGCGACGCGCCCAAGCTGCCAGGTTCGGCGGTCGAGGGAGCCGTCCGCCTCGCGTTGCTCCACGACAATCACGTTGTGCCGGATGACCGTGCCGATGAGCCACGCGATGGCACAAATTGCGACGGCGCCAAACACGGCGAAAAGTCCGAACGCCCGCTCGAGCACCGGCACGATGATGAGGAGACCGGACCCGAGAATGGACGCCAACGGTGTTACCGTCGCCGCAAGAACAGCCCAATGGCGACCGTGTTTCCTTGACGCCATCACATCGACATTCCATCAGGCAATTGCCTGTCTACCCAAACCGACACGACCAAGACCTGTGACACGGGCGGGATGGCCGAGATCCACCGACTCTTCCGTGCCGGATTCACCGAAGGTCCGGGCCTTGTCAACGGCGTGAAGGATGGCGATACAAGTCATGCCGAGGTCGTTGCCGGTCAGCTCGAGATACTCTCGATCGCGTCGTACGCACACCATGAGGGCGAAGAAACCACCATCGTCCCCGTCGTGGAGACGACCCTCACCGAAGACGAAGTCGAACGGTCCGCAAAGCATGGCCGCAAAGCGACACCAAAAGGTCAAATCTGGAACCAGCTCGGAGCAATCCTCGCCGCACAACCGGACGTCGGAGACGAGTGGTTGCACAAAGATATGCCGTCGGCGGCTCGCCCGATCTGGCGTGCGGTCGGCAAGCGACGGTACAAGGCGCACCGTGAGGCGCTAGCCGGGCGGTAGCAACAACACGCTCGCGACGTACCGAATCGGGCGCCTACTCGAGGCTCAAGACACTCTTGCCGCGCGCGCGGCGGGTGCGCACCTTCTCCAACGCTGATAGCGCATCATCGAACGGGTACACCGTCTCCAATTCGACGTGGATGTCGCCAGCAGCGACATCCGCAGTGAGCTGTGCCAGCTGGTCCAGAACGTCAACCTGAAACGGGATCACCTCCATCCTCACGCCGCGCTCGGCCAACATCGCGTCGCCGGAAATCGTGACCAGTTGCCCACCGTCCTTCACCGCGCCGATGCTCTCGCTCGAGGTACCCGGTTGCACAGCGACCACCGCATCCACACCGCCAGGCATCCAGTCCCGGATCTCGTCTTGCCAGCCCTCATCGTGGTAGTCGACAACCTTGTGCGCACCCAACGAGAGCATGAAGTCGTGATTAGCAGTAGAAGCTGATGCGGCAACGTGCCATTCGTGCGATCGGGCGAGCTGGATGGCCAGCGTGCCAATGGCCCCAGATCCACCCGCAATGAACACGGACGCCCCGGCCGGCAGGTCTGCGAGCAGGTGAAATGCACGGAGAATCGTGTTACCCGCGACAGGCAATGCGGCTGCCGTCTGAAAGTCGAGTGCGGCCGGGAGCGGCACGATGAGCGAGCTGGTTTTGACGGCGACAGATTCAGCCCACGTCCCACCCTTCGGCTGCATCGAACTGACAAAGGCGACGCGCTCGCCCGCCCGGTAAGTCGTGACAGCGCTCCCGACAGACTCAACGACACCGGCCGCCTCAATGCCGATCGGGTAGGGGTAGTGGGCATCCGTTGGCAAAAAGTACGCGTCGTGGATGCCGACACCAACAGCCTTCACCCTGATCAGCAACTCGTCATTATCGATTCGAGGAACGGGGACCACTGCCGCCTCAACCGTCGCTGCACCGGGCTGAGTGATCACAAACGCTTTCATCGATGAGCCCACGGCAGCATGCTACCTGCCGAGGGGACAGACAGACGATTCGGACAAATTGCAACCCAGGTAATTGCAACCAAGGTAATCGCGACCCAGGTAATTAGTGTGGGAACAGTTCGACAGCCTGCGCTGTTGGCATGACTGTCACCCTCACCGTCACGCAATAAGGAGACCGCACATGGCGTCAGCCGAGACTATGCAGGCAATGACGTACTCCTCCTTTGGCGGACTTGACGCGCTGGAGCGGAGTGAGCAGCCCATGCCAAAGGTCGGGCCAGGCTGCGTGCTGATCAGGGTCATTGCGGTTGGCGTGAACCCGGTGGACTGGAAGATCATGTCCGGCGCACTCGACGGCCTCATGGACGTGACTTTCCCGGTCATTCCCGGTTGGGATGTTGCCGGCGTGGTGGCGGCAGTCGGATTCGATGTTCCAGAATTCCAGGTCGGCGACGAGGTGTATTCATACGGTCGACGTGACACGGTTCACGGTGGCACAAACGCCCAATTTGTCGCACTCCCTGCCAACATTGTTGCGCGGAAGCCCAAATCGTTGGGTTGGACGCAGGCCGGTGGGCTCCCGCTCACCGGTCTGACCGCCCTTCGCACGCTTGATGCTCTCGAACTGACGGAACGGAGCACCCTGCTGATCCACAACGGGGCAGGAGGTGTCGGCCGCATAGGCATCCAACTGGGAGTGCTGG
>JBDSZO010000311.1:0-8117 GCA_039925105.1 Terrimesophilobacter sp.
ACATTCGCGCCCTGTAGTCACTGAATTAGCTCGGCCCCCGCAACGTCATTGTCGCGGGGGCCGACTTTTTTGTGTGCGACGCTGGCCTTCGTGCCGGTATGTCATTGGTGGGCCGGCTTGAGCCGACCCGTTCGTGATAAACGGGAACACTCGCGTGTTTCGACCGGTTGCAGCCAGTGATCTCGACAAGGATGGAACTATGACCGACACCGCAACAGTTGCTGCTGAATCCGCTCTTGCCACTTTCCGCGAGCGCCGCGACCAGGCGGTCGTGCAGCCACGGGGAAACCTGGCGCTGGTCAACACCCAATGGATCGACTCGGCACAGCCGGTGTGGGGTGTTCCAGGAACCTGGGCACCGCTGCCTGCAGGCGAGTCCGGTTTATTGCTGAGCGCTGCGGCATCCGACGGCATCCGGGTCGACGGCGAGCTGGTCGACGGCGAGATTGTGGTGGCAGGCAAGGATGCCGAGAATCCGGCCGACATTGTTTTCAGCGACACGGTGAGTGGGTTTGTCATTGCCGGGCCGAGCGGCAACTATGCGCTGCGGGTGTGGGATGCGAATTCGGAAGGCATCCAAAACTTCGGTGGGATCGACGCGTACCCGTATAACGCCGAGTGGGTTGTGCAGGCACGGTTCGTTGAACTCCCGGGTGCGACGATCCCGTTCGAGCACAGCAAGGATGAGGGCGAAACTCGTGATCTTGAGGTGCCGGGGGAGATCAGTTTCTCCAAGGATGGCGTCGACTACGCGTTAGCGGCGATCAAGTCTGGGCGGGCGCTGCAGATCGTGTTTTCGGATGCGACCAGTGGTGTCGACACCTACAGCGTTGGCCGGTTCTTGTTTGTCGCCCCGGATGCGGAAGGTAACGTCACTCTCGATTTTAACCGCGCCGTGTTGCCCCCTTGTGGGTTCTCGTATGCGTTCAACTGCCCGATGCCGCCGAAGCAGAACCGTTTTGCCATCCCGATTGAGGCGGGCGAGAAGAACGCTCTCGCCAAGGACGGCGCATTGCTGCACTAGCGGCAGGCATCCGCCCGCCAGACGGGATGACTAGAGTCGACCGGCCAACGCTTCCACCTTGTCGCGCAGGTCTTCGTCGCTTGGCTCCACGAAGTGTGTTCCGTCTGAGAATGCGATGACGGGAATGGTTGTGTGCCCACTGATCGCTTGTGCACGGTCGGCGGCAGTGGGGTCCGCGATGAGGTCGACATATTCGTAATCAACGCCCATCTCGTCGAGAAGCTTTTTCGAGCGGCGGCAGTCACTGCACCAGTCGGCGCCATAAACGGTGATCGTATTCTCCATGCCTGCGACAACCGTGCGCGAGAGCGCCATATTCCCGGCAACTCGTGTTCGTGAATTGCTGCCTGTGGTGCACGGCAGACTGGTCTCGTGTACATTGCTTTTGCTCGAGACCCTGACGGCGTGCTCCTGATTCCGCTTGATGGCGCGGGGGCCTCGTCTGGCGAGCCGACGCTTGTCTCCCGCGACCGCCTCGCCGCTGAGGTGTCGCGCCTGGAGCGCGATCGCCCGCGCTGGGTTTGGGATGACACAACCCTGTGGTATCCGCCCTTGCTGGCCGCAAGGGTGCGGGTCGAGCGCTGCGTCGATCTTCGACTTTCGCACGCGATCCTTCGCCAATCGGTGTTGACCGCCGCGTCTGCACTCGCTCGTGCCGCGCCGGGCGCCTGGGATGAACCTGCCCGAGAGGCGCGTGAGGCGACCGGGCTCTTTGATCTGGAACCTCACGTCGCGCCGGCGGATCGGGTCGCCGAGTTCCGGCTTCAGCGCGAGGCGGTGGTGGGATCAGCCGAATCGGCACGGATCTCCAGGCTGCTCGCGGCAGAATCGGCCGGAGCTCTCGTGGCAGCGGAGATGCAGTTCGCAGGTCTGCCCTGGCGTGCCGAGCTGCACGAGCAGCTGCTGGCTGATCTACTCGGTCCGCGGCCCAAGCCGGGGGAGCGTCCCGCAAAACTGGCTGCGGTGCTTCAGCGGGTGCGTGATTCACTGGATGCGCCAGAGTTGAACCCTGACTCGCCGACTGACCTGATCAAATCGCTGCAACGCGCCGGCCTGATGGTGACGTCGACCAGATCGTGGGAGTTGAAAAAACTGGGGCATCCGGTGATTGAACCGCTGCTCGAGTACAAAAAGTTGGCGCGGCTGCTGAGCGCGAACGGTTGGCATTGGCTCGATGCGAATGTGCACGACGGTCGATTCCGCCCGGACTATGTTGTCGGTGGTGTTGTGACCGGCCGCTGGGCGAGCAAGGGCGGCGGAGGCGCGCTGCAATTGCCGAAGCAGGTGCGCGGTGCGGTCGTCGCAGACCCCGGGTGGAAGCTTGTCGTGGCGGATGCCTCACAGTTGGAGCCGCGCATCCTGGCGGCGATGTCTGGCGATGCGGCGATGGCGCAGGCTGGACAGGCGAAGGACATGTACGCAGGGATTGTGGCGAGTGGAGCGATCACCAGCCGGGACCATGCCAAGGTGGCGATGTTGGGCGCGATGTATGGCGCAACGACGGGGGAGAGCGGTCGTCTCATGCCAGCGCTGGCCAAGGCATATCCTCGAGCGATTGGTCTGGTCGAGGCTGCCGCGCGGACCGGCGAACGCGGTGAGGTCGTAACGACGCGTCTCGGACGCAGTTCGCCACTGCCCGGAAAGGGGTGGCGCGAGCTGCAGGCGGCCGCCTACGGTGAGACATCCACCGAGGCGGATGCGAGCCGCGCACGAGGGCAGGCGCGGTCCTGGGGCCGGTTCACGCGCAACTTTGTGGTGCAGGGTTCCGCGGCTGAGTGGGCGCTGTGTTGGATGGCGACGCTCCGCGGGAGTCTTCGTGAGCTTGGTGGCACGGCATGGCTCATGGATGCGCCACATCTGGTGTTCTTTCTGCACGACGAAATCGTGGTGCACTCCCCGGCATCAATGACGGACGCGGTGGTCACGGCAATTGAGCACGCTGCCACTGAGGCCGGGCGCTTGTTGTTTGGTGACACCGATGTCGAGTTCCCGCTCACCATCGCCGTCGTGGACTGCTACGCCGACGCGAAGTAGCTGTGGCGTTCTTCTCGCTCACAGGACCGGATAGTTCGGGTTCTGCACTGTTTGGCTCTGGTGGACAACGGCGAGGATCAGCGCAGACTAGATTTCAGATTGTGGGCACAGGACAATGGAGAGGTGATCGAGTTGACGGAACCGCAAGTCTGGGTGCTCATGGGCATTTTTGCGACCGCAGTTTTTGGAATGCTCGGTTGGCAGACGGCAAGTTTCAACCGCAATCTCACGATTGTGCGGGACTCGTTGCGTGAAAGCATTGAGTCTCAGGGCAAGATTATGAACGTCAAGTTTGAGGCGCTCGAAAAGAAGCTCGGGGATATGGATCGCGATATTCAGGCGATCTCCCGTCACGTCTTCGGCTCTGACCCGCGCTAAATTGGCGAGTTGGACCCGCCAGTTGAGTAGCCGCACAATGACGTATCGAATGCAGCCTTACGCAATCTCAACCCGTCTCGCTGAGACTTTGCTGCGCGTGGCCAGCAGCCAACTCCCGCACGCGATGACCAGGGGAAGTGCGAACACGGTCACCCCGATGGGTATCCACGGCGGCACGAAGGGCAACCCGATCGCAGCGAGTGCCCACGCTGGCACGAGTCCGGTGGCCGCGCCGAGAACGCTGCCGATCCCGGCAATGATGACGGCTTGCCAGAACGCAAAGCTTTTGCGCACCACGCGGCCTGCGCCAAGCGCTGAGAGCGTCGCATCATCCTGACGGCCATCGAACCGTGCCAGCCCGATCGCGATAGCTGATGACGCAAGAGCAATGAGCCCTGCGAGGCCAAGGAGACCCCACACGACTGGTCCAGCGAAGTCCGGCGGTCCGGTTTCTACGTTCGCGAATACCGCCATGCCGTTTGGGTCAGTGTTGTCTGGCAACGCGGACATTGCTTCGCGCAGAGCATCCTGCTGTGAGGTCGTTGGCATGGTTTTTGTGGACGCGATGATCACGGAATCCTGGTATTCGAGGCCGAGTCGATCCGCAGTCGACTTCGAGATGAAGACGCCGAAGTAGATTGGATGTGCGGGAAGGTCGACCACCGCGTCGAGCGATTCGGTTCGAATCGGCCGCCCGGGATCCTGAGCTTGGTAAGCGAGCTGGTCCGCCTGCTTCGGTGTCCACCACGAGAGAGAAACCTTCCCGTTGTCAACGTACTCCGGATAGAACGAGACGGCTCCCCCGGTGCCGAATGCACGTCGTGCGGCTGCGCTTGGCTCGCGCCCCAGTGCAAGAGTGAGGCCTGCAGCGTCACTCACGAAGATGTGGTTGATTCCCGGGGCGAAACCATTGGGGTACCAATTCCTGCAGCGTGAGTCGTTGTCCGCGGCGCGTCCCTGCACAGTGAGGGAGTCAGTCGTCGCCGAAGAATAGTCGGGTGAGCGGGGATCTCGTGGGCAAAGATATTTTGCGGGCACCTCGAGAATGGGGGCCGGGACTTCTGTTCTTGATTCTGTCGACGGGCCTTGAGGCACCCAGTCGGGCACCGACGCGATAGTTTGCAGATGGTCGACATCAAGCGAGGAGCTAATGGCATTTTCTACTGCTCGGGGGTGCGCGTAGGTTGTCATGGTGGGTGGTCCTGAGCCGTTGCCGTTGTCCTGCACGACAAGCGACGCCCGTACACCACCGAGCGGCATCGACCATTGGTAGTTGTCGCGCGTGCTGACCTCGCTCCCTGCGGCAACGCACATCCCGAAGACGGCGACGAACACCGTTGTCATGACGGCGGCGAGTGCTGGCACCGTGCGGCCGGGATTTCGGGCTGAGTCGCGGGAGGCAAGGCGGGCGCCGAGACCAGAGCCACCCAGAAGGTTCGCGATTCTCCGCAACAGCACCGGCCCGATTAAAACCAGTCCTAGTTGGGCGAGAATCGGTCCTGCGATCAGCATGGTGAGCGGAATCCACAGGAGCGGGTGCTGCCCGTTCGGCATGGAGCGGCCTGCCTCGACGAGGACTGCCAGGAGCACGCCGCCGATGAGTGTGAGCGCGACACCACCGAGGAGCAACATGAGGCCGACGATGGGTCGCTTGGCTGACGCCGTTGGTGGTTTCCGCGCACCGCGCAGGGCCGAAACAATATCGAAGCGACTCGTGGTGCGTGCGGGGATCAGCGATGCGAGCCAACCAATGAGCACCGCGAAGGCGACGGCAGCAAGGAAGCCGAGCCAGGGAAGGTGGAACCCGTAGTATTGAGTGGAGCTTCCGTCGGTGGTGATTGCCATGAAGATTGCCGCGGCGCCGATGCCGAAAGCCATCCCGACTAGCCCTCCGATGACGCCGAGCACGATGCCGTTGGCCGCGAGAATCCGGAACAGAAGCTTTCGGGGTGCACCAACGCTGGCGATAGTGGCGAGGGTGCGCTGTTGCTGGCGCGCCGTCACGGTGAAGGCGGCTCCTGCGAGCAGAATCACCTCGAATGCGGCGAACGCGGCGAGAATGGCGATCAGGCTGCCTGCGGTAAGGATGACGTTCCACTGATTTGCGACTGGGAAGCTGCCATCATTCGGCGGCGGGTCGAGCAACACCGTGCGGGAAAGCACGGTGAACCCGTCCGTGTTGAGCATCTTGACTTTCTCCCAACTGATCTTCGTGTCGGGTAGGTAGTAGTTGGCGCTGTGTAGGTTTACGGGACCAGAGCCAGTCGACAAGGCACCCGTCCTGGCAAAGATTCGTTGGTCTGAATCGGGTTGTGTGTGGTCTCGCACCACGCCGACGATGGTGACGCTTGGCACGGCGTCGTTGTTCTCATTTACCGCGTTTCGAAGCTCGACAGCGTCGCCGACCTTCGCCCCCAGGCGCGGAAGCAAAGCGGATGTCACCATGACCTCGTGGTCGCTCTGCGGGGTGCGTCCGGACGCCACGTCGTAGAGCCCGGAAAAGGACGGATCCCACGATTGCCCCTCCTGGACAGGGATTTGACCGATGCCTGTCGCGGTCTTTGCGGTGACACTCGTTGAGGTGATGCTGAAGATTCTGGTGCCGGATGGGAACACATTCTCGGGCGACATGAGGTCGCCTTCGTAAGAAGTTGCTTCGAACCAATCGGGGTGAAGGGGGTCCTGCCGCACTGCGGACCCGGGTGGCGCGACGACACTGATCTTCGCCTGCATTTTTCCAAGCTGCGTGTCGAGTCGCTGTTGAACGCTCGGGCTATACATGCTGTCCGACACAACCGCAATCCCTGCGAGACCGGCGACGGGCAGCGCGACCATCGCGATGATGAGTGCACTTCGCCCGAGGGCACGCGTGCTCGTTCGTGCTGCCAACTTCAGCGCTAGTCGCCAACTGGCTTTGCGGTACGCGCGTTCCTTCCATGCGGTGGTGTCTGGCGTGCTCACGGCGTCGGCACCGAATTCAGCAATTGCTCGATGGTTCCACTGTTGCT
Source organism: Terrimesophilobacter sp. (assembly GCA_039925105.1). Classification (GTDB taxonomy): domain Bacteria; phylum Actinomycetota; class Actinomycetes; order Actinomycetales; family Microbacteriaceae; genus Terrimesophilobacter. Next base: position 6,445 of record JBDSZO010000311.1, read on the forward strand.
TTCGTCGACGATGCGGCCGTCACGCAGGAACACGATCCGGTCGGCCCAGGCGGCGTGCCGTGCGTCGTGGGTGACCAGGATGCCGCCAGCACCTGCGTCGACGCGGCGACGCAACATCCGAAGCACTACCTCACCGGTCGTGCTGTCGAGGGCGCCGGTAGGTTCGTCGGCGAGGATGAGGCGTCGTGTGCCGACCACAGCGCGCGCGATCGCAACGCGTTGTTGCTGGCCACCCGAGAGGTCATCCGGGTAGCGATCTGCGCGATCATCGAGTTCGACTGAGCGGAGCGCATCGAGGCCGGCAAGGCGCGCTTTGCGTCGCTTCCAGCCATCAAGTTCCAGCGGCAGGGTCACGTTCTCCAAAGCGGTGAGCGCCGGAATGAGGTTGAAGTCCTGAAAGACGAAACCGAGCGTGCGGCGGCGGAGCGCGGCAATTCCCGCCGGGGACATCGTTGAAAGCCACGTCTGCTGCACGATCACCTCGCCACTCGTGGGCGTTGTCAACCCGCCAGCGATCGTCAACAACGTTGACTTCCCGGATCCGGATGCGCCCATGATCGCGACAAGTTCACCAGCGCGAACATCGAGGTCGATACCAGCCAAAGCGGTGACAGCGGTTTCGCCCTTGCCGTAGTGCATCGAGACACCATCAAGCTGGAGCAGGACTTCGTCGGGGTTCTCGACGCCTTGAGATGCTCGCATCACCGTTCCTTCAGTGATGGCTGGCTCCGCGGGCGTTGGCGCATTGCTGAAAGAGTGCTTCTGAAACGTCTCGCGGCGGGTGCGGCGCGCCACTACTCGCTCGCCACCTTCGCCGGGCGTCCACGCTTCGGCACCTCGGTACTGAGCGGCAGCGCGGAAGCCAGGCCAGCCGCGGCGGCACGCGACAGTCTCGATTCCGAGTGCTCAAGCCAGCGCACCTCCGCCTCAGCCTGGAAGATCAACGAGTCGACAACGAGCAACCAGGCCAGCTCTTCCGGTGAATCCGGGTCGCCGGATGCGTTCTTCGTCTTCGTCAGTTCCTGCAGGGTGCGCAGTGTTGACGTGCGCTGCACCTGGATGACCTTCGAGATGTCCACACCGGGCAGCGTCACTGCGATGGCGAGTTTGATCGCCAACTCGTCGCGCGTGGCAGCAGTTCTCTCAACGGGGGAGTCGAGCCAACCCGCGACCTCCGCTCGTCCCGCCGGCGTGATCCGGTAGTAGATCTGGCCGGAAGTCTCCGGGTCGGCATCTTCGGAGTCCAGTTTCTCCACCAGCCCGTTGCGCTCAAGTCGATCCAGTGTGTTGTAGATCTGGCCGACATTCAACGGCCAGGTGGAACCCGTTCGCCGATCGAACTCGCTGCGAAGTTGGTAGCCGTAGCACGACCCCTGATCGAGGATGGCGAGGAGACTTTGGCGAACAGACATGACGCCCTTTCGGTCAACGGATTCTGGTAAACAATTCCGGGTATGTATCTACGGAGTATAGACATACTGGGTATCTAGAACTGAATTGCGCGGGCGTGTCGGGATGACACGCTTGTAATTCGGTACCAAAGTCGGTCATAATTCAACTGCAACTAAAAATTGTCACGAACACTACTGTTCCGCCTGGTCGATGGGGAAGTCGCACCAAATGGAATGGAGAAATCGTGGCTGCTGCACAAGCGCGCGGAGTGCTGTACGTTC
>JBDSZO010000312.1:0-5133 GCA_039925105.1 Terrimesophilobacter sp.
TCTGGTTCGGCCCGCTCGGCGTGCTCGGCCCGGACGCGCTGGTCCGCTAAACCCGGAGAATACTGCGCCGGCGAATACGGCGCCGACGGATTCGCCCCACCCGCGGTTGCGCCCGCGGGTGCGCCTGACGATTCGGCCCAATCATGCACGGACCCGTCATCCCATCCGCCGGTCGTCTCCTCACGCAGCGGCGCGCTCGGCGGTTCCCTGCGATGCGTGTGCGGGTCATACCCGGGCTGGAAGGCGGGACTGAATCGGGGGTCGATGCGTCGACGCTCGCCGGAAGGGTTATTTGTGTTTGCTGAATCGCTCATCGCATCCTCCCCGACATGGGCTTGAGTCTATCCAGCCACGCCCGTCAGGTCCGCCAAACCCACCGAGGCAGCCACTCGCTAAGGTGTGCACATGAAACGTGCCACCAGCGAAGTGCTCATCATTGTGGTGCTTGCATTCGGCGCGTTCTGGCTGATTTCGCAATCCTCGGGCACTGCGCCAACGTCTGGCCCCGCCGTTGAGCAGCCGGCGGCGACCGATCAGGCTCCCGCGGCAGCGGCCAATCTGTCTCGACCGGCCACAGCGACGCTCTCTCATGTCGCCCATGTTCACGACGGTGACACACTGTATCTGCAACCGGATGGCACGACGTCCCGTGCTGATGAAATCACCGTGCGACTGCTCGGCATCGACACGCCGGAGTTGCGGCCGAGCGTTGAATGTTTCGCGGTTGAGGCACGGGATCACCTGCGCGCGTTGCTTCCTCAGGGTGCCGAGGTGTGGATTCTTGCCGACAAGGGGTTGCTCGACAAGTACGGCCGCAGCCTGCTCTACCTGTGGACGAAGGACGGCCATTTCGTCAATATGGATCTGGTCGCCAATGGGTATGCGACGGCGCTGCGCATCAAGCCCAATGAGGCCTACTGGCCGGAGCTTCGGGATGCGGAAACGGCTGCTCGCGCGCAGCAACTGGGCCAATGGGGGCACTGCTAAACGTGCCAACCAATCGCGCGGCTCAGCCGCTAACGGATCGCGATGCTGGTCACGATCACCGGAATGTAGCCGGCGGGGCGCGGGTCGAGGAACGGGTGCGGGTACCAGTCGACGATCGGCCCCCGGATGAGGCTGTAGGCGAGGTACAGGATGGGGTACACCAGCCACACCATTGCCGAGCGAATCCGGATGCGGAACGGGGGCAGATCCACGAGCCGGTCGATGATCATCACGATGGGGATGATGTAGTGCAGCACCAGGTTGACCCACGGTACTGCGGTGTCCACCTGCGCGTTGCGCAACAGCAGACTGTAGGTGACACCGGTGACAGTCATGTAGATGATCGCCGCGCCACGCAGGTGCTGCACCCAGGTGGGGAGAGCGCCGCGCCACGCGTACCCGGCGGCGATGAACAGCGTCACCGTGGCGATGATGTTCGATTCGACAGTGAAGAAGCTGAAGAAGTTCGCTGGCTTGTAGTCGGGGATGTTGGCGACGTTGTACAGGTACTGCGCGGCGAGGCCGACGCGTCCGAGTATCGCGAATCCGTAACGAAACGGGGCGATCGAGCGCTCACGTGTCAAACCGGGAGCCTATCGGCGAGAGGGGATGGACTTCGCGGATTTCGCGCACGGTCACGCCTTCAGATCGGATGCGTGCCAATGTTACGGTTGCCTGAGTTGAGTAGGTGAGGACGCACGGGCTCCCACGCCGACAGGGCCAGGACGAGAGGGATCAGATGAGCTACATCAAATCGGCACATCTTGATGAGAAGGGTTTCCTTCTTCTTGACCGGTACAATCAGGCTTCCGACCCGCAGGAGTGGCTCGATATCGAATATGTCGACTGGAAGTCATCCGGTGATACGCGGTTTGCCCCGCTGGCAAGCGCCAACGGTGAGATCGAGGCGAATGGGTTCTGGAACCATGAGCCGCCGCGTACAGACAAGGATGGCGTGTGGATCGATTCCCAGGTTACGAAAGCGCCGAACCTGACTCGCCGCGCGCTTGAGCCTGGGGCAAACGTTGGGCGGTGCCGCGTGATCGAGCTACAACCGAACACCTACGCCGACGCGTTGTACAACCTTCATCAGGACGACAACAACCGTCTGAACCCTGACGGCTCCGGTTGGATCGTGCGCGGCTACTACAACCTGAGCGATGACCCGGACTCGTTTCTCCTGTTGCGCGAGGACCGATTCGACCCGACCGCCGAGGTGCGCATCCCGCTTGCGGCAGGCACACAAATCATTATTGACACTCAGCGTTTCTGGCACGCGGTGTGGCACGCCGGCCCGGACCCCCGCTACAGCCTGATCACCTCGTGGGAGTCCGGCCCGGACTTGGATGCCTACCTGGTGAAGTACAACGCACACAACGACCACGTGACGGCGCCGCTTGAGCAGGCGACAATCGATCACGCGCAGGCGACCGTGCAGCGCAAGCTCGCCGAGCGTGCGGAGGCTCTTGCCGACAGGGGCAAGTCTGGCGATGGCCCAGGTCAGGTGGAGGACTAGGCAGCCTATGCCTCGCGAGTGATCTCCACCGTGACAAACAGGGTTGATGCGTGCTGCCCGGCATACACTCCGCGCAACGGGGCAACATCGCTGTAGTCGCGTCCGCGTCCGACGGCGACGTGACGGTCTCCGATGTCGATCAGGTTGGTCGGGTCGAAGCCGCGCCAGTCTCCGCAGAACCACTCCACCCAGGCGTGCGATTCGCCAACGACGGTCTGACCGAGCGCGGCATCCGGGTCAGGATGCAGGTAGCCGCTCACATATCTGGCCGGGATGCCGACGGAGCGCAGCGCCCCGATCGCCAGGTGGGCGATGTCCTGGCAGACGCCCTTCCTCTGCGACCACGACTCGGATGCTGTGGTGTGCACGCCGGTTGAGCCAGCCACATACTCAATCTGTTCGCCGATCGCCGTGCAGATCGCCAGCGCAGCATCGCAAGGCCGGTTGGCCGCGATCACTTTCTGCGCCATCGCCTTGACGTCTTCCGGCGGAATCGTGAGTGGGGTCTGTACAAGCTGTTCGACGTAGGTGGTCGCTCGCTCGATCTGGCCACTGAGCGTGCTCCAGTCGAGCGACTGTTCCCGATGGTCGCGCGGTAAAACTTCAACCAGACTTGTCGAGGTGAGTGAGAGTTCGGTGTGTGGGGTGAGAATCTCGAACGACGACACTTGTGTTCCCCAGTAGTCCACGTAGTTATGGTTGAGCGCGTTGGGGGCGATCTCGAGGTTTGCGTACAGGACGAGTTGCCCTGGGGAGCTCGCTGGGAGCATTCGCGCCTCGTTGTACGACGCGGTCACATCCCCGTCATAGCGAAAACCTGTCACATGTTTGATGCGTAGTCGATTCATGTGCGCTCCCCCACCCAGTGTGAGACGTCGTTGGCCGGGAAGTAGCGTTGGCGGATCGCTTCACTCGCAGCGCTCGTTGCCGCTTGAACATCATCCATGTATTGGGCGAGGTCGTCGATAATGTTCGCCACCGGTCTGTACTCAAGCTCGCTTCGGATTTGCCCAAGCAGGCGCTGCGCGTTGTCGCCGACACCGACCCGGTCTGCGCGAGGTTCGAGTTCGCGCATGTACGCTTCCGCACGGGTAACCGAGAACAGGATGCTGCGCGGGAAGAGCCGATCGAGCAGAAGGAACTCCGCCGCGTGGAGTGCGCTTGGCACACCGCGGTAGGTGCGAAGGTAGGCCTCATAAGCGCCGACCGAGCGCAGGATGGTCGTCCAGGAGGCACCGGATGCCTCCGTCAACGACCGGGTGGCAAGGAGGCGCGCGGTCATGTCGGCCTGTTCGAGCGCCCGGCCGAGACTGAAGAAGCGCCAGGCTTCGTCCCGGCTCGTAGAGGATTCAACGATGCCGACGGCCAGCGCGCTGCGTTCGCGCGTCCAGGTGAAAAACTCGTGCACCTTGTCGTCGGCGACCCGGTGCGGCATCCTGGCGCGGGTGGTGTTGAGCGCCTCCCACAGCTCCGTGCTGACAACTTCGCGGGCGCGCCTGGCGTTCTCCCGCGCTGCGTTCACGGACGCGGCGATGGATGCCGGCTGATCCCGGTCGAACGCGAGGATTGTCAGCACGTCACCTCTGGTCATGACCGTGTCATCCGGGGCTTCTGTGCCCATCACGCTCAGCAGGGAACGGCAGGCTTCATCCTCTTCGACCCAGGGGTCTTCGAGCAGCAGTTGAAGGTGCACGTCGAGAATTCGGGCGGTCCCGTCGCTGCGTTCGATATAGCGTCCGATCCAGAACAGGGATTCTGCGATCCGGCTCAGCATGGCGCGCTCCCCTCGTCGAGGTGGGCTATGTGTGGTGCAGCGCGGCGGGGTGCAGTGCGGCGGGTTGGCTTCGCGTTGCGTCGCGACGGGTCCACGTCGCCCTGCTCCTGCTGTTGCTGTTGTGGCTGGTTCTGCCGTGGCTCCTGGCGCGGGCGTTGATCCTGTTGCGGGTTAACTGTCGGGCGCTGGTCCTCTCGCGCGTTGCCCCGCGCCGCCTGGGCCTTCCTAATGTCTTCCGGCCGGATGATGGTGATCGCCTCGGTGACGGTTGCCTGGTCGTCGACGAGGCCGGGGACGTCGTGGTAGGCGGTGCGCAGCGGTTCGTGCCCGACCACCCAGGTGTCTTTCGATCCGCCGCCCTGCGAACTGTTGACGACGAGCTGGCCTTCCGGCATCGCAACCCGGGTGAGACCGCCCGGGAGTACCCAGACTCATTTGCCGTCGTTGACGGCGAACGGGCGCAGGTCGGCGTGCCGTGGCCGCATCCCGTCGTCGACGAGGGTGGGGATAGTGGAGAGCTGAACGACTGGTTGCGCGATCCACCCTCGCGGGTCTGCGCGAAGTTGGGCGGTGAGGGTGTCAAGTTCTGCCCTTGTGGCATCCGGGCCGACGACGAGACCTTTACCTCCGGACCCGTCGACAGGTTTGACGACGAGCTCGTCGAGGCGATCGAGTACCTCTTCGAGTGCGCCAGGATCTTCGAGGCGCCAGGTGTCAACGTTGGAGAGGATCGGTTCTTCTGACAGGTAGTAGCGGATCAGGTCGGGCAGGTAGGTGTAGACGAGTTTGTCGTCGGCGACGCCGTTGCCGACCGCGTTGGCGATGGTCACGTTGCCGAGGCGGGCCGCCATCATGA
>JBDSZO010000313.1:0-5482 GCA_039925105.1 Terrimesophilobacter sp.
GACGTGGATATCGCCGTTGCGAACCACTTGGCTGACGGCTGGTCGATCGCCGCCGGACCGGTCACCGGTCCGGGGGGCTCGCAGGCGCTGCTCAGGCGCGGCTCGGCTTTCCTTGAGGTCTTTGCCGGGCGTTGAATCGTCGACGACCGAAAGTGAGGTCCTGGATGCAGTCTGCGGCTGCGGGAACCAAAAGCAATCAGGACGGCATCCTGATGTGGATGTCGCCCTGAAGAATTTGGTGCGCCCGGAGGGATTTGAACCCCCGGCCTATTGATCCGTAGTCAATTGCTCTATCCGCTGAGCTACGGGCGCAATCCTACTGGCCGAAGCCAACCTGAAAACTATACCAGCGGTAGCCCGCCCTTGGCGTCGAGTGCTTTCCGCTGGCGGGCGAGCGCGACCTGCCGATAGGAGGTGTCGATCAGTTCGGAGAGCTCGGTCCAGTCGGTGTTCGGTTGGTCGATGTCGATCGCGAGCCATCCGCTCGATCCCCAGTAGGGCGGCGAGAAAAACCTGTCGTCCTGCAGGTAGGCGACCCGCTCCTCGGCATCCGGCTTGAAAACGATCGAGTATGGGCGCTCCATGCTCGAGCCCATAACAATGAAAATCTTCTTTCCGGCACGAAAAGTGGATCTCCCCCACGACATGATCTCGACCGACTCTGGATACGCCATGCAGATCGTTCGAATCCGCTCGACAAGAGGGTCGTTCGGGTCAATGACCGTCGGATGCTCCATCCAGACAGGGTATCCGCACCCTCTGGCACTCCCACCCTCGCGACATCCAGCCCGAAGAGAGACAATGTCAGCATGAATGAGCACGCGTGGAAAGACGTTGACCACTACCTCACCCACCTCCTTGTGAAGCCGGATGCCGAACTCAAGGGAGTCCTGCGCGCCAGCGAGGAAGCCGGACTGCCGCCAATCGAGGTGACGGCTGCCCAGGGCAAACTGTTGATGCTTCTGGTGAAGCTTTCTGGGGCGAGACGTGTTCTCGAAATCGGGACACTTGGCGGCTACAGTTCCATCTGGATGGCGCGGGGGCTGCCGGAAGGCGGCACCCTCATCACCCTTGAGGCGCTACCGAAACATGCGGAAGCGGCGAAGTCGAATATCCGCCACACCGATGTTGCCGGGCGCATCGAGGTCCGGCTCGGACCCGCGGTTGAATCTCTCGCGCTGATGGTCAGCGAAGGTGTGAAAGCTTTCGACCTCGTCTTCATCGACGCCGACAAAGTCAACAACGCGAAGTATCTTGAATGGTCGATGATGCTCACCAAGCCAGGAAGTCTGATCGTGTGCGACAACGTCGTGCGAGGCGGTCACATCATCGACGAAGACAGCCAGGATGACGCTGTTGTCGGCACCCGAGCATTCCTGGATGAGCTGGCCTCCGACCCCCGCCTTGAAGCAACCGCCATTCAGACGGTCGGCGACAAAGGGTGGGACGGCTTCGCGATCGCGCGGGTGAAGTAGGCGATGGCGCCAACTCGCGTCTCGCCTCGGTGACTCGGATGGTTTCGGCGCCTGCCGCTGGTTTCGCTGGGAGCCGCTATCGCAGCACAACTGTGCGTAGGCCCTGGATGATGACACGTCCTTCACAATGCCAGCGCACAGCTTTCGTCAAGGCGACTGTTTCGGCGTCTCGGCCAACGGCAACCAAATCTCGAGGCTCCAGCGTGTGGTCGGCATTGATCACCTCCTGCGCAATGATTGGCCCCTCGTCGAGGTCGCCTGTCACGTAGTGGGCGCTCGCCCCAACCAGCTTGACGCCGCGGTTGTATGCCTGCAGATACGGATTTGCACCTTTGAATGAAGGCAGGAACGAATGATGGATGTTTATCGCTCGACCCGCCAACTGATGGCACAGACCGTCACTAAGAACCTGCATATACCGGGCTAGAACAACCAGATCCACCCGATGATCGTCGACCAGATGCAGCAACTGCGCTTCGGCCGCCGACTTGTTCTCCGGCGTCACCGGAATGTGAAAGAACGGTATGCCATGCCATCGCACCATCGCCTCGTGGTCCTGATGGTTGGAAACCACTGCCACGACCTCGATCGGCAAGTCGCCAACCCGCGCCCGAAATAACAGGTCGTTGAGGCAGTGACCGAATTTTGAGACCATGACCAGAACACGCTTCTTCGCGCCGTGCGGTTCCAGACTCCAGCTCATTTCGAACTGTTCGGCCACCGGCCGGAACCCGTCACTCAGTTCCTCGATCGTGTGATCCCGACCGGGCATGATCGTGTGCACGCGCATGAAGAAATGTCCGGCCCGACGATCGCCGAACTGTTTGTTGTCGATAATGTCGCATCCGTGGTCGTACAGAAAGCCGGAAACAGCTCGGACGATACCTGGCCGTTCCGGGCAATCCAGCGTGAGGACTTGCTCAACCGTCGTTTCGGTTGACTCAGCCTGCGCCCGAGAGTAAGCAATGGTCATAACTCAGCACTCGATCGCATTCTCGGCCAGAGAGCAGCTATTGACCCTCACAGTGAGCGGCGACGAGTGGCTTCTTTCCACCGAAAGGACAGCCTGAACACTCAGCGCCATGACGACTCCTCTGGAGCGGAGAACTCGATCATCGCGTTCAGCAGCCATCGTGCCGTGTAGTCCGCGAATGAACCGCGCGGCATGATCCGGTAGGTTGGCGAAGCATCTGTCTGCCAGAGGATTACCGGCACGGGGCCGAGCATGGTCGAGACAGCGATTCCGGCACGGAATGCCCGCGGATGCAGGTCGAGTACGCACCCCTTTTCCAGGACTTCCCGTGCACTCGGTCCGCTCAGTTCGAGCGTGGTACGGTTTGCAGAAACGTCGACGACCAGACCGGGATCAACCCCGAGGGCGTCCTCCAGTTGCGCAGTGAGCGTCGCGGGATCGGTGCCGCTGACGACGAGGAATTCATCCGGCCCAAGCCACAGCACCTGGTGATCGCGGCCAACGCCGACCTCACCGCACTCAGTTGGCAATGCGGCACCCACGATCTCGGCTATCCGTGCGGCAGCTACCTGATCTGTGGCGACCCGAACAGTCACCATGGTGACGAAGGCGAGTTCGCGAAGGGTGACACCTCGCTCTCCCTCCACCAACCCGTCGGCCATCGCCACTTCCAGGTGGGCAAGCGGACTCCGAGCAAATCTCTCCATAACGCCGATTTCAGCCATCTCTTCGTTTCCCTTCCGGATCGTAGAGCACGGTTTCGGCCACCTCGACTTCGACCAGGTGGTCACCAACCGGAGCAATCAACCGCTCGCCCATACGATTCCGACCATTCTTGATCAGCGCCAAAGCAAAAGGCCTCCCGAGCGCAACACTGTAATAGCTGGATGTCACATACCCGTCCATCGGCACCGGTGCCACCGCTGGGGTGATTGGAACGCCGAGCGCTACCAATTGGGTACCTTCTGGCAGGCGCGTCTCGCCGTCCACCGCGAGCACTGAGACGAGATGTTTGCGGTCTTCGCGCTGGGCGTCCGAGCGAGAATACGAGCGTCGTCCGATGAAATCCTTGGTTTTGGATACGACCCACCCCATTCCTGCGTCTTCCGGAGTGACAGTGCCGTCTGTGTCTTGCCCGACGATCACGAATCCCTTCTCCGCCCGAAGAACGTGCATCGTTTCCGTGCCATACGGGGTGATGTCGTATTTGGCCCCCGCCTGCGCCACCTGTTCCCAGACCGCTCGTCCGTACCACGCTGAGACGTTGATCTCGTAGGCGAGCTCGCCTGAGAACGAAATGCGACAGATCCGTGCGGGGATGCCCGACGCCAGGGTGGTCTCCCTGAAGGCCATGAAACCGAAGGCCTCGTTGGTGACATCCAGGTCGGGTGCGACCGCGGCGATCACCTCCCGGGACAGCGGTCCAACAACCGGAATCGTCGTCCACTGCTCGGTCACCGACGTGAAAGTGACATCGAGGTCAGGTCGCTCGGTCTGCGACCACTCCTCCAACCAGTCCAAAACGCGAGCGGCTCCGCCGGTTGTGGTGGTCATGTAGTACCGGTTCTCCGCCAACCTCATGGTGACCCCGTCGTCGAAGATCATGCCGTCGGGCTTGCACATCACCCCGTAGCGTGCCGAGCCGATCGCCAGCTTCATGAACGCATTGGTATAGATCCAGTTCAGGAACTCACCAGCGTCTGCACCCCAGATTTCAATTTTGCCGAGAGTAGTGCCGTCCATGAATGCGACCCCTTCGCGGGCTGCCCGGCATTCACGAGCGACCGCGGCGTCCATGTCTTCGCCATTCTGCGGGTAATACCAGGGACGCTTCCACTGTCCAACATTCTCAAACTCTGCGCCATGCTCAACGTGCCACGAATGGATAGAGGTCAACCGTGCCGGGTCGAAGAGTTCGCCGCGCTCGCTTCCAGCCAGCGCGGCGAACGCCACAGGCGTGTACGGTGCGCGAGAGGCTGTTACGCCGACCTCGCCCAAGGAGTCCTCCTGTAAGAGCTGAGAGATCACCCCAATCGTGTTCACCGATGATGTCTTGCCTTGATCGTTGCCCGTGCTGATGGAGGTGTACCGTTTCACGTGCTCGACACTTCGCATGCCGGAGCCGACCGACCTTGCAATGTCGGCAACCGCCGAATCACGTTGAAGATCGACAAAGTGCGTTGTCCATTCCGCAGGGCCGCCTGAAGGCCCAGGGATCAACCACACCGGTCGTACTGCACCGTACGGTGTGGCCTTCGTGGCGGAGAAAGCTGGTCCGGCATCTCCGGCAAATCCCGTTTCTTCCGCTGCAACCTCGCCCGCTTTGGCTCCCTCATCCAGTGCCTCGGCAAGCAGGTAGCTGCCGCGGGCGGCGCCAACCACCTGTTGTTCACGGACGGGCACCGCAGGCACGAACGCAGCAATCGCGTCGTCCCAGGCCACCTTGCCGCGGCGTTGGCTGTGCAGGTGGATGACCGGGCTGTAGCCGCCGGACACGGCGAGAAGGTCACAATCGAGTTGTTCCTCGACGCCGTTCAACGTGCCGTCCGCGGCCAGGCCACCGATCTGCACACCGGCGAGCCGATCACCGCCGATCGCGTCGATGACGACGCTGCCACTGATGATTCGAACCTGAGTGGCCGCCGCAACGTCCGCGGCGCGAGCTGACAGTTCTGGCCGCGTGTCCGCGATCGCCACGACATCGATTCCGGCAGCGATTAGGTCTTCGACCGTGTCATAGGCCCCGTCGCTTGTGGTGGAAACAACCACTCTTTCACCGGCAGCGACACCGTAGCGGTTTAGGTAGGTGCGTACCGCCGACGCGAGCATTACGCCGGGCAGATCGTTGTTTGCGAAGACGAGCGGGCGTTCGTGGGCTCCGGTGGCGAGGATCACCTGCCGTGCACGAATGTGCCAGATCCGCTGCCGTGACACACCGGCCGTGACAGATTCACTCAAGTGATCGGTGCGGTGCTGGACGGCAAGCACATAGTTGCTGTCGTAGCTTCCGAACGCCGCGGTGCGGGTCAGAACC
>JBDSZO010000314.1:0-1674 GCA_039925105.1 Terrimesophilobacter sp.
GTCGGACTCATTTGCTTCGCGTAAAACATCAGAGGCGTGATCTTGCCTGCGTCAATGTCACTGAGCCAACTTTTGCCGGTCGCATCCTCGTTGCCGAACATGCCGAGGATGTCGTCCCTCAACTGGAAGGCAACCCCAATTTGCGCGCCGAACGCTCCGAGCATCTGATGAACCTCACGGTCGGCCCCGGCAAGGATCGCCGCCGCCTGAAGTGGCGCCTGAAAAGAGTAGTGGGCGGTCTTCCACTGGGTCATGTCCAGCACTTCGGAAAGCACAGGGGCCTGAACCGAGGTGCTGAACGCAACATCAGCGAGTTCCCCCGCGACAGTCACAAACAAGCTCTCGTCAACCAGATCGAGCAGCGAAATTCGCGTGTTCGCGTCCACGTCCATCCGCGCAATCAGGGATCCGGCGGCGTGAATGAGTAGATCGCCAGCAAGAATCGCTGAGGCCTCACCCCACCCGCGTGCGTCGGCGCCCGAGACACCCCGGTCCTCGGCATCGGAAGTGAACCGACCGACCACGTTGGGTGCTCCGCGTCGGAACAGGTCGTCATCGATCACGTCATCGTGCATGAGGAAGGCGGTGTGGAGGAGTTCAAACGCGGTAGCCACCGCGACGGCCAGCTCGTCATCGCGCCCACCGAGGTGTCGGTAAGCATTTCCAACCAGTGCAGGACGGAACTTCTTGCCACCGCTTGCAGAATCCCTCGCTGACGCCCACAACGCGGCGTAGTGCCGACCATAGGGTTTTGCGAGCCACTCCTTCTCGCTGAAGAAGCTTTCCAACCGCTCGCTGACGAGGTCCTGGCATTCTATCCAGTCAATTCGGAGCGTTGTCGGCGTCATGTCGCGACCTTCTCGGGGGAGGGTTGGGCCATGGTCGTCGTCTTTCCTGTTAGCTAGCTTGGTTGGTAACTTACCAAAGAAGTATTCGCTCCACCATATATAATTGTTTTGTGCAGCACAATCCCTCACGTTCTCAGCTTTCTCAAGACGCGATGATGGACGTCAGGGTGGTGGACCCCACCCAGGAACTCGTGAACTTCTCCGCGCTCAGCGAAGACGAGATCTCACAGATCACGCGGGTTCTGCAGTCAATCAAGCGCTGGCGTGAGTCCGAGCAAGCGATCAGTTTCCAGTCGCGCACCGACATGAAGCTCGGCGAGAACGACATGAAAGCGTTGCGATTCCTGGTGGCCGCACGACACCAGAACCTCGTCGTCACCCCCGGAACCCTGTCAGAGCATCTGGCCATTTCCACCGCATCCACCACCAAACTGCTCGACAGGCTGGAATCCGCTGGCCACATCGAGCGATCGCCGCACCCAAGCGACCGGCGGGCGTTGATGATCTCGATCACCAAAAAGACCCATGAGCACGTGCGCGATACCGTTGGCCGCACACACGCGCGCCGCTTTGAAGTCGCGGCACGGTTGACGTCCGGCGAGCGGGAGATCGTGGTGCGGTTTCTGGATGACCTCAGCGGCCCCGATTCTTCGCCAACACCGAGCGCCAACGCTCCCTCCGGCGGGTAGGAGAAACACTGTGAGTATCCGGCACACCAGCACAGTCCCGGCACCCATTGCCGAGGTGTTCGACTGGCATGCGCGCTCCGGAGCTTTCGCGAGACTGTCGCCACCGTGGCTGCCCGCCACCATTGTGCAGGAGGCCG
>JBDSZO010000315.1:0-1625 GCA_039925105.1 Terrimesophilobacter sp.
GTTCGTTGCCGGATTGCCACTGTTCCTGGGGCTTGGGCCAGGCGATGTCGTTGTGCACCCGGGGGTCGCCTATCAGAGCTATGCGCTGGGTGCGGCGGTCGTCGGTGCGACCGCTGTTGCCGAAGACGATCCCTCCTTGTGGCCAAGCAGCACCCGGCTGATCTGGCTGAACAGCCCAGGAAACCCCGACGGGCGGGTGCTCACCGTAGACGCACTGCGCGCCGCGGTGGCACGGGCGCGAGAACTCGATGCCGTGCTCGTGAACGATGAGTGCTACAGCGAGTTCAACTGGGGGGGAGACCGACCAACGCCAAGCGTTCTTGACCCAGCCGTTGTTGAAGGCTCGCGTCACAACATACTTGCGGTCGGTTCCCTGAGCAAACAGTCAAACCTTGCCGGCTATCGCGCTGGCTTTATCGCTGGCTGTTCGCAAGTCCTGGCGCAGGTGCTTGCCGTGCGCAAACACCTCGGGCTGATACTGCCAGCACCGGTGCAGGCGGCCATGATTGCCGCACTCGGCGATCAGGCGCATGTCGACCTGCAGAAGGAAAGGTATCGTGCTCGCCGCGTGACGCTGCGCACCGCGCTGGAAGCTGCTGGTTACCGGATCGATCACAGCGAGGCGGGACTGTACTTGTGGGCGACCCGTGGCGTTCCAGCGTGGGATGCTGTGGCGGAGTTCGCGACACTGGGCATCCTGGTCACGCCGGGGGAGTTCTACGGCGATGTCGATCACGTGCGGATCGCCCTCACCGCAACCGACGCAGACATCGCCGAGGCGGTAAAACGATTGGAAGAAGCCTCCAATCAATCGCCGCAAGTGTTGGCAGGATTCACGATCGACGGTAGCTCCAATTAGGCTGTAAAGGTGAACGACGCTGCCCACCCCGATGCTATCCAAGCCAATGACTCTGCCACCCTCCACTACCCCGGAGGTGTCGCCGAGTTTCCGATCGTGCACGGAACCGATGGTGCGTCGGCGATCGACGTCTCAACTCTGACCCGCGATACCGGGTTGACCGCCCTCGATCACGGATTCGTGAACACGGCGTCAACAACGAGCGCGATCACCTACATCGATGGTGATGCAGGCATCCTGCGTTACCGCGGTTACGCCATTGAGGACATTGCCGCGAACTCGACCTACCTTGAGGTGGCCTGGCTGCTCATTCATGGCGAGCTCCCGACGGCTGTCGAGTTTGCCCGATTCGAAGAGGACGTGCGCCGTCACACCCTTCTGCATGAGGATCTTCGTCGTTTCTTCGATGCTCTCCCGCACAGCGCGCACCCCATGTCTGTGCTGTCCAGCGCGGTCGGGGCACTCGGAACCTTTTACGAGGACTCCCTGGACGTGCGCGACCCGGGACAGGTCGAGAACTCCACCATCCGACTTTTGGCAAAACTTCCGGTGATTGCCGCGTACGCGCACAAGAAGTCGCTCGGCCAGGCGTTCCTGTACCCGGATAACAACCTCAGCTTTGTTGACAACTTCCTCAAGCTGAACTTCGGCAACATGGCGGAGGAGTACGAGGTCAACCCGGTGCTTTCGAAAGCGCTCGACCGTTTGCTCATCCTGCATGAGGATCACGAGCAGAATGCCTCAACATCGACGGTCAGGCTGGTCG